>NZ_LZJD01000156.1:0-39822 GCF_001666875.1 Mycobacterium sp. E802 | reverse complement strand
CGTGACGACACGGTCGCGGTGATCGGCTGCGGCGGTGTCGGCGACGCCGCGATCGCCGGGGCCGCCCTGGTCGGCGCGAAGAAGATCATCGCGGTCGACACCGACAACAAGAAGCTGAACTGGGCCCGCGATTTCGGCGCTACCCACACCGTCAACGCCCGCGAACTGGACGCGGTCGAGACCATCCAGGATCTGACCGACGGATTCGGCGCCGATGTGGTGATCGATGCGGTCGGGCGCCCCGAGACCTGGAAGCAGGCGTTCTACGCCCGCGACCTGGCCGGCACCGTGGTGCTGGTCGGTGTCCCCACCCCGGACATGACCCTGCAGATGCCGCTGGTCGACTTCTTCTCCCGCGGCGGTTCGCTCAAGTCGTCCTGGTACGGCGACTGCCTGCCCGAGCGCGACTTCCCCACCCTGATCAGTCTGTACCTGCAGGGCCGGCTGCCGCTGGAGAAATTCGTCTCCGAACGCATCGGCCTGGACGCGATCGAAGACGCGTTCCACAAGATGCACAACGGTGAGGTGCTGCGCTCGGTGGTGGTGCTGAAGTGAGTGCCAACATCCAACGGGTCGTCACGTCCGGCAAGTTCGAACTCGACGGCGGCTCCTGGGACGTCGACAACAACATCTGGCTTGTCGGCGACGACAGTGACGTCATCGTGTTCGACGCCGCACACACCGCCGCGCCGATCATCGACGCCGTGGCCGGTCGTAACGTCGTCGCCGTGGTCTGCACCCACGGGCACAACGACCACATCACCGTCGCCCCCGAGCTCAGCAAGGAGCTGGACGCGCCGGTGCTGCTGCACCCGGCCGACGAGATGCTGTGGCGGATGACCCACCCCGACAAGGACTTCCGCACCGTCGACGACGATCAAGTGTTGCGCGCCGGCGGCATCGAAATCCACGCCCTGCACACCCCCGGACACTCCCCTGGTTCGGTCTGCTGGTCGATCCCCGAACTGAACGCCGTCATCTCCGGTGACACCCTGTTCCAGGGCGGCCCGGGTGCCACCGGACGTTCGTTCTCCGATTTCCCGACGATCCTGGAGTCCATCTCCAAGCGGCTCGGGATGCTGCCCGGTGAAACCGTGGTCTACACCGGGCACGGGGACACCACCACGATCGGTGACGAGATCGTGCATTACGACGAATGGGTCGCCCGCGGGCACTGACGATGCACCGCGAGGAACGAGCGGCGAGGATCCCGCACCGCGAGCGTGCGTGTCTGCTGCCCGCCACTCCGTGTGGTGGCAGCATTTTCCGCACGCTCGCGGGTTGCGATCACGCTGAGCCAGTTGCTTAACACCGCGGCCCGGCGGTCCGATAGTGGCAGCCATGACGAGTTCGCATGGGCGTACCGCCGCGGTGATCGGCGCCGGGCAGACTGGCGTCACCGCTGCCCTCGGATTGCTGGACAACGGATTTGACGTCACGGTCTACAGCAATCGGGACCAACTCGGCCTGCGCAACGACGTGCCGGCCACCGGAACGGCACTGATCTTTGGGGCGGCGCAGCGGGCCGAGGAGAGCCTGGGGCTGAACACCTACCTGGCCACGGCTCCGACATCGACCGGTGAGAGCGTCCGCGTGGTCGAGGGTTCCGGCCCCGACCGCACCGAGGAGATCGCGTTCGACGCCGCCTTCGACGGATTCGTCGGCATCGCGGTGGACACCCGCCTCAAGGCCGACGACCGGCTCACCCTCTTTCAGCGGCGCGGTGGGCGGTTCGTGGTCGACGCCGTCGATCCGCAACGCCTCGACGGCATCGCCGCCGGTGTCGACCTGACCTTGGTGGCCACCGGCCGCGACGGGTTGTCCTCGCTGTTCCCGGTCGACCCGCTGCGCTCTGCCTACGACCGGCCGCAACGCAGCCTGTTGACGGTGACCACGACTGGATTGCCGCACAGCCCAGAGGTTTTCACTCACCGCGGGCCGGCCGGCGGACGCCACAGTGCTTTGACCGTGGTCACCGACCAGGGTGAGGCATGGTGGGGCGGCTACCTACACAAGGATGCCGGGCCGACGTGGGCGTTCCTGGGCTGGGCCCGCCCGGGCAGCGACTGGGAGCGTCGCTTCGCCGGCGCCGACAGCGCACAGTCGGCACTCGACATTGTCACCGCCCTGCACCGCGATTACATCGACTGGGATCTTCCTGAGGTCAGCGAGCTCACGATCATCGAGGACGACCCGCACTCGTGGTTGAAGGGCGCGGTGACCCAGGTAGTGCGTAGCGGTGTCGGGCGCACCGCCAACGGCCATCCCGTGGCGGCCCTGGGCGACACCGCGGTCTCCTACGATCCGATCGCCGGGCAGGGCGCCCAGGGTGGGTTGGTGCAGGCCGCTGCCCTGGTACGTAAGGCGGCCCGCCACGACGGACCGTTCGACGAGGCCTGGCTGCGCGAGACCTTCGAGGAGTTCTATGCCGGCCGGGCGCGGGCGGCGCAGCTGGTGACCCGGTTGTTCCTGTCCGATCCAGAACTGTCCGAGTACGGCAATCTGTTCTTCGCCGCGGCACAGGGCAGCCCCCGATTTGCCACGAAACTCTATGGCCTGCTGGATGATCCGCGGCCGGTGGAATCACTGACCTCCGAGGCCGCGGCCAGGCAATTGATCAGCGACTTCGCCGGCGAACCCGCCGACGCGCTGTTGGCACGGTTCACCCCAGCCGGCTCGTTCCAGCGGTCCGGCCTGCCCCGGCGAGTGGCGTGACGGGCCGCTCCCCCGCGTCAGCTGTCCAGGATCCGGCGCTTCTCCGCCTCGAACTCCGCTTCGGTCAGCGCTCCGCTGTCACGTAGGGCGGTAATCGTTTTGAGCTGTTCGATCCGGATCGCCTGCTCGTCGGGAACGTAGGGGGCCGAGGGTGGCCCGCTCTGATACGGACTGCCCGATCCCGATCCCGGCCCCGCCGCCGGCGGCGGCCAGGCCACCGGTTCGCCGGACGTCTGCGGCGCCACCGGATAGGTCCGCTTGCCGGAGCGCATCGACCACACGATCGAGGCCGCGAGTGCGCCGCCGGCCAGCACCCCGAGCCCGACGAACGGCCACACCACCCAGTAGTAGGGGCTGCTGTGGCCGAAGACCAATCGGGGCTCCTGAGATTCGAACACCGAGGCCTTGGCGTTCACCCGGTAGGTGCCGGCCTGCTTGACGTGCACGGTGAAGACCCGCACGGTGACCTCGCGGTTGCTCTTCGTCGAACTGCTCATCGAGTCGGTGATGAGCGGCCGGTCGACACCTGCCGGTGGGTCGATGCTCAGTTCGATCGGAGGGACCATCACCCCCTTGCCGCCGACGGTGAGGGTGTTGGCGCGGTAGCTGATGTCCACATCGCCGGCCGGAAATTCCATATCGGCCGATCCGGGCAGCGGTACCTCGCCGTAGGCGACGGGATCGGCGATCACGAACGCATTCACCATCAACGATCCGACGCCGCCGAAGATCGCCACGGCAAGGGCGACGATCGACGCGATCATCGCGATCCGGGAGCCGCTGGGTCCGTTGCTCACCGCCGAAGTGTGCCACAGCCGGTGAGCGCGGGTTACCGTCGGAGTATGCCTCGCAACGGGACCGACAACCTCGAGACCGCCCGGCCGGCACACCGGTTGGCGCCGCTCAGCTAGCCATGGCCAGACCGCGCCCATCGGCGCCCCGCCCCCACACCGCCGGAATGACTTCGGCGATCAAACTTCTCGAGGAAGCTGCACGTACGGTTCCGATCCCGGAGCCACCTCAGCCGATCGTGATCGCAGACTACGGAGCGGGTACGGCGCACAATTCGATGCAGCCGCTCGGTGCGGCGATCGCCGCCATCCGCAGCCGCACCCGGCCCGAGCACTCGATTCTGGTGACGCACACCGACACCGCCGACAACGACTTCTCCACGATGTTCCGCGTGCTCCAGGACGATCCACAGTCCTACCAGCACAAGGATTCGGCCACGTTCAGTTCGGCGGTCGGCCGGTCGTTCTACACCCAGATTCTGCCGTCGAACTGTGTGCACCTGGGCTGGTCGGCCTGGGGGGTGGTGCGGTTGGGCCGGGTGCCGATGCCGGTCACCGATCACGTCGTCGCGGCGTACTGCAGCGACGATCGTGTGCGCGCCGCCTATGCCCGGCAGGCGGCGCATGACTGGCATGAGTTCATCGCCTTCCGAGGACGTGAGCTGTTTCCGGGTGGCCGCTTGGTGGTGCTGACGATCGGCGAGGCCGACGACGGCGATTTCGGTTACCACCCGTTGTTCCGGTCCATCGTCGACACGTTGGCCGAACTGCGCACCGACGGTCTGGTCAGTGACGACGAGGTCGCCGGGATGTCGCTGCCGATCGCCGGGCGGCGTGCGGTGGATTTCACCGCGCCGTTCGCCCCGTCGGGCCGGTTCGAGCGGTTGGAGATTCAGCACCTGGAACTGTTCGACGCCCAGGACCGCATCTTCAACGCCTACCGCAGTGACGGGAGTTCAACGGCTTTCGGCATTCGCTGGGCCGACTTCTGCCGCTTCACGGCGTTCACCGATCTGGGGGCTGCGCTCACCGGTGCCCCGGAGCGGGTACCGGTGTTCTACGAGCGGCTGCACGCCGGCATCGCGGCACGGTTGTCCGCGGCGCCCGAAGAAATGCGGATTCCGATCGCGGCGGTGGTGTTGCAGAAGCGCCGCCCGACGTCGTGATCCCGCCCACCTGAGCATCTCAGCGCGGCGACCAGGTCGGCAGGGCCGCATCGATCAGGTGCGGCCCCGGCGCGGCGAGTGCCGTGCGGAACTGCTCGGCGAATTCCTCGGCGGTGGCGGCCCGGGTGGCCGGTACCCCGAAACCTTCTGCGATCGTGGCGAAGTCGATATCAGGACGGCCGAGGTCCAGTAGTGAACGCGACCGCTCACCGTCGGCCTGGGTGCCCACCCGAAGCAGCTCCAGCTGCAGGATTGCGTAGGCGTGGTTGTTGAGGATCACCACCGTGATGTCGAGCTGTTCCCGGGCCATCGTCCATAACGCGGAGATTGTGTAGGCCGCGCTGCCGTCGGACTGCAAGGCGATCACCGGTCGGTCCGGGGCGGCAATGGCGGCGCCGACGGCCACCGGCAGACCTTGACCGATGGCGCCGCCGGTCAGGGTGAGGACGTCGTGGCGCGGGGACGACGCGGTGGCGGCCGGCAGAGCCACTCCGCTGGTGTTGGCCTCGTCGGAGATGATGGCATTCTCGGGTAGCAGCGCGGCGACCACCTGCGCCAGGTTCTGAGGGTTGAGCGGGCCGGTCGGCAGCACGGCCGGCTCGGCCTGCGCAGCAGGCGGCGTTTCCCCACCCAATTCGGCTGCCACACCGGACAACTCGTCGGGATGCAGCGTATGCACGTCGGCGCCGTCAGGCACGAGCACGCTCGGCTTGCCGGGGTAGGCAAAGAATGTCACCGGCGCCTTGGCACCGACGAGCACCAGATGCGTTGCCCCTGCGAGCTGTTGAGTGGCCTGCTCGGCCAGATAGCCGAGCCGCTCGATCGCCGGCACGCCGCGGCCCCGGGTCAACCGGGCCGGAAAAGTTTCGACCAGGACGCGCGCCCCGGTAGCCGTACGGATGCGGTCCGCGGCCTGCAGGGCGGCGGCGTCGGTGGCCGCACCGCCGAGCAATACCACCGCACGGCTTCCATGGTCGCGCAGCAGTTTCGCTGCGGAGGCGACGTCGCCGGCGCCGCCGCTCCGAGGCTCCGCGGCAGACGCAGTGTCGGACAACGGGTTCTGCGGTGTTGTGTCCCAGGAATAGTCGGCCGGGAGGATGACCGTGGCGATCCCGGGCCGGCCCGTCGCGCTGCGTACCGCATCGTGGACGGCCGCGTCGAGGTCGGCGGCCGATTCGGGGCGGTACACCGAGCCGTGCGTCCAACGCCCGAGCGCGTCGATGTCGGATTCCAGTGGCGCGTCGAGAGCTTGGTGGTAGGTCGCATGATCGCCGACGATGTTGACCACCGGACTGAACGCCCGCCTGGCGTTGTGCAGATTGGCCAGGCCGTTGGCCATGCCGGGCCCGAGATGCAGCAGGGTGGCCGCCGGGCGTCCGGCGATCCGGGCATACCCGTCGGCGGCACCGGTCGCGACGCCCTCGAACAGGCACAGCACCGGACGCATCGCCGAGGCGCTGTCCAGCGCCGCGACGAAGTGCATCTCCGAGGTGCCCGGGTTGGCGAAGCACACCTCGACGCCTTCGGCGAGCAATCGATTGACCACCACTTCGGCGCCGGATACAGGTTTCTGGCTGGGTTCGTGCACCCGTCCATCTTGATGGGCGACCACCGTCGATGCCAGCCACCGCGGCCGGCTGAACTTTCACCCATTGCCCCACGCAAGCGCGACGGCGTACTACCATGCGTTAACTTGCAGTACCGTCAATTCAAGATCACAAGGGAATGAAGATGTTTCGTGTGTTTCTCGTCGCCGCTGCCCTGACTGCCGGGGCCGTCGGAATCGCACCCGCGGCGCAGGCGGATCCGCCCTACCGGTACTGCAAGGACGCCTATGCGGACGGCAAGGCAAACATGACCACCGACGATCCCGGCTATGCCGAACACCTCGACCGTGACGGCGACGGCATCGCATGTGAGAAGAACTGACAACGACCGGTGACATCGACAGTGCGCCTGACCGACGCGAGGGCCTTCCTCGCCTTGGTGGTGCTGCTCGTGGCCGCGTTCCTGCGGCCACCGGCGGTCGCCGCTGAGCCGGTCACGGCCACGGCGCAGGTGCTGCGGGTGGTTGACGGGGACACCATCGACATCCGCGACGACGTGCGGGGCCGCCTCCGGGTCCGCATCCTGGGTATCGACACACCTGAAACCAAGAAGCCCGGTTACACCGTGGGCTGTTGGGGACCGGAGGCCACGGAGTTCGCCCGGGCGAACATGGTCGGGCAACGGGTTGCGCTGCAACCGGATCCGACACAGGACCGGACCGACCGCTATGGGCGAACTTATCTGCACTAGTCAATCCGTTCACCGGGGCCGGTCATCAGTCGGAGTCTTTGGAGCCTTCGAGGGCGCGGCTGAGCTGTTGATGTGGGACAGCTCTAGCTGGATGGTCGGTGAGTTCGCCTCGGGTTACGTGGGTTTGCGGGCGGTGAGGCGTTCGACGAGGCCGAGTTTGAAGCGTTCGACGCGTTCGATGTCGAGGTTGGGGTCGTTGCGGATGTGGTTGAGGGGGCGGCGCAGGAAGTGTTCGCCGCCGAGGGGAACGGTGAACAGTTCGAGGAAGCGTTGCACGGCTCGGGCGGGGGCGACGCTGCTGCGGATGTGATCGACCAGGATGAGTTGTCCGCCGGGGCGCAGGACGCGGGTCATTTCGTTGAGGGCTTTGGTGTGGTCGGGGATGGCGCAGAGCCCGAAGGTGCAGACGACGGTGTCGAAGGTGGCGTCGTCGAACGGTAGGTGGTGGGCGTCGGCTTGTTGCAGCGTGGCGGGGTGGCCGAGGTCGGCGGCACGTTGACGAGCCAGGTCGAGCATCTGTTCGCTCCAGTCGATCCCGGTCAGCGTGACGGTGTCGGGGTAGAACTCGAGGTTGAGGCCGGTGCCGACGGCGACTTCCAGGGTGGTGCCGGCCGCTTGGCTGCAGACCCATTGGCGGGAGTCGCCGAACAGGTGGCGGTCAAAGAATCCGATTTCGCGGTCGTAGGTACGGGATTTCTTGTCCCAGTATCGGTTCCATCGGGCGGTGCGATCACCGGTGGCCATGGTTCACCTCGATGATGGCTTATCCGTAACAAACCTTGGAGATTAGCCTCTTTGCGCAGTTCTAGGCGATGAATACATGTGTAAGCCATGATGGGGAATCGGGCCTTGCTTGTTGCGCATGTAACCGACGGCATTGCCGCTGCGCCGTCTCGTTGTTTGCCGACATCGAAGATTCGAGACACTCGCTATGAGACTGAAAACGAGACGCTTCTGAGGCGTTCCGGCCTGTGATCACGGACCGCATGACCTGTCGCCGATCGGCCATCTCGTTTCTCTAGAAACGAGACAGGGGGTCCTCGGTCGCGCACTGTTCAGCGAGCCGGCGGGTGCGAGCGATTACATGGGTCATCTCAGTGGTTGCAGCACTGATGATTTCGGTTGCGTCGTTTCTGCTAGCGGCGTCGTCGAGGGTCTGCTGGATAGTCGCCAGGTCACTGACTATCTGCCCGAGGGCTTCGGCGGTAGTGGCTTTCCACGCGTCGGTGTTATGGCGTTGTGCGAGCAGCGCTCGCACAACATCGATCACGACGGTTCGTTCGCGGTCGTTGAGGGTGTCGGTGGCGGCGGGAAGTTCGTCAGCCAATGGGCGACCGGGTGCCGGTTGGCCGGCCGCCGCGAACGCCTCCTCCTCGGTCACGCCGGCCAGCCAGCCGATGGCGCGCACGGTCGCCGGCGATGGGGTACCGCGGTAAGCGCCTCGCAAGATCTGCGAGGCGGTGCTGCGGTTAAGTGACATACCCCGTGGCCGGGCCGCTTCCTCGGCTTCGACGAGGGCCTGAATGTCGCGTAGCGGGGCTCCCGTGCGGTCGTCGATGGCCTGGCGCAGCAGATCGGCCAACGTTGCCCGTGGTGAGGTCTCGTTCATTGAGTGTCTGTTGCCCTTCTCGTCCGCACTGTCTATCGTCTATCGTGACAGATGACACCGGCTTAGGGAAGGGAATCCGATGACCGAAACCGATCCTGATCACGCCCTGCGGGAATGGAAGCGCAAAGTTTTCGACGACAGCACCGCCACCATCCCCCGGGTGTTCTTGAATGTCGCACGTCGTCACGTTCACCCCAGTGCACATGCCGTCGGCTACACCAACTCCGAACACGGCATACATACGGTCACGTGGCTGAATGGATCTCAGTTCGGGGTGCTGAGTTGCGAGGGAAGCAACGATGACTCCAATGTCGCCATCACCGGTGCGGTGATACCGCTGGCCGAACTCAAGCAGGTCGACATCGCTATTGAGGACCAGCGCTACGACGAGGTATCCCGGCGGGTGACCCAATGGACTCGACGCGCCACATTCACCTTTAGCGGAAAGAAGGACTTCACCCTGCATTCGGTTGAAGCACTCGATCAGCGGCCTGACAAGTTCGGAGACTTCATCGATCGCGTCCTGCTGGCGCTGGTCTCTTACGGTCAAGCAAGCTGAGGTGGTGAGCGACGACCGACATCGGTGGAACCACAACACCCACTACTACGACATCGTGCTGGACGCCGCCCCGGCAGCTGCGCGGACCGCTCTTGACGTCGGTACCGGTGACGGCCTGCTGGCCGTCCGCCTCGCCGAGGGGATCCCGGACGTCACCGGCATCGACTCCGACGCCGAGGTCATCAACCTCGCACGATCCAGCACCTCGGCTCGCGTCAACTGGATCATCGGCGACGCCCTCACCTTCGGCTTGCCCGAGGCGCGTTATGACCTGGTTGCCGCAGTCGCCACAGTCCATCACTTCCCCGATCTTGCGGCCGGCCTGCAGCGCCTCGCTGACCTCACCGCCCCCGGCGGCTCACTGGTTGTGATCGGGTGTGCCCGCAGTTCGACTCTGCCCGATTACACCCTCGATGCCGTTGGGGTCGTGCAGCACCACGTCCTGTCCCGCACTCGCGGCTACTGGCAGCACAACGCCCCGGTGAAGATGCAGTTTCCGCACAGCTACACCGAGGTCAAACAGATCGCATCGACGGCGCTACCCGGCATGGCATGGCGGCGGCTCCCGCTATGGCGATACGCCATCACCTGGCGCAAACCGAAGTAGAAGCACACCGGTTGATCGCGCCAGCTACACATGAGACAGGATCTGATCGACCTCAGATCTCTAGATGTAAGACGGAACCGTTGTGATGTTGTTCGGGAAGAAAGCGGCTTAGTCGAGGTGGGATGCAGACAGGTAGTCGTAGCCTCCGACATAGATGGTCTCGCCGGGCGAGGGTTCGTTGACCGCCCGTGTGACCGCGTGTGCGAATTCAATGACTGTCGGTAGTCCGCCTGCTGCCTCCCGGCGAGCGATCACCGCTGTGGGATCACGGCGTTCGAGTAGTCGGACGATGATTGTGCCGTCAATCATGTCGCCTGATACCACGACCAGTTCGATCCCGTGCTTGGCAAGGAGGGGGCGCATACCGCGCAGGGCGTCTTCTCCGGCGCGCTTACTCACGGCGATAGGCACGTAATCGGCGGGCACAGGCTTCACGCCGTGGAAATGAGCCTGGTGACTAGTAATAAAGACAAGACGCCCGCGCTTCGGCATCAGCGGCAACGCCAGGTGCGCCAGGCGCACCTGGGCGTCGCAGTTCAGCCGCTGTGCATAACTTGGATCGGCACCCCACTCCAAACCGCCGGATGCATTGAGTATCAACGCATCTAAGCAGCCAAATCGCGCCTTAATCACCTCGAACATGGCCAGCACAGCAGCCTTGTCGACGAGGTCGGCTCGCACGCTCGACGCTGAACCTCCGGCGGCCCGCACCGCCTCGACGACCGCATTGGCCCGTTTGGCTTTCTCACGGAAGTTGACGACGACGTGATAGCCCAACGCGCCGAGCTGAACTGCAACTTCGGCGCCGATGCCACGCGAGGCACCCGTCACGAGCGCGACCGGGCGTTTTGTATCACGTACCGAGGGCATGCAACCTCCTGCAAATACTTCTGATTTAGAAGCAACTATGCTGCTTCTAAATGAGAAGCGCAAGCGGTCCCGAGTTCATCCAGCGCGCCGACGACCCTGCAAACGCCCCCGTGCTGGCGGCGATGGATTTACTGGGTCAGCGCTGGGTCTTGCGCATCGTGTGGGAACTCGAACCCGGCCCACTGGGATTCCTCGAACTACGCCGCCGAATGGGAAATTGTTCGTCCAGCATGCTCGCCGAGCGACTTCAACAACTCTCCGCCGCCAATGTCACCGCCAAGTCCGATACGGGCGCCTGGGAACTCACCGTCACCGGACACGCACTCGGCACCGCCCTCGCACCCCTATGGGACTGGTCGGAAAGCTGGCAATCGCCGGCGCGGTGAGCACCACTGGCTACGAAGGTGCTGATGGACACCGTTTGAAGGTCAGTTCTGACACCACCCGCTCACGAGCGGCGGGAAGTGTTGGTCTTGCGCGACACCGCGTCTGGTCATCGCTGCGCCGTGCCACAGTCTGGACCGTTGATTCTCTTGTGCACCAGGTAGACCCCGAACGTGGCGTCAGATGCGGTCAAGAAGGTCGCGAGCGATCTCCAGTGAGGCTTCGTAGCACTCGTCGTCGTTGAGATCGAGATCGCCCATCATCGCAGAGCTCCAGCCAACAGTGAGGAGGGCTTGACGCGCCAGGAAGACGTCGCGCGCGTTGTGGTGAGGGGCAGTCATCTCGTTTGCTATACGGATCATTCCCTCACGCATGGTGAATGCCGAAGGGTGCTGACTGAAGGCCGGCTGGTTTGTATACATAAATCGCGCCATATCGCGACCGACCTCGTGCAGGAGCGAACCGTATCGGACCAAAATCTGCTCACGCGTCCTCTTCCCGGGCCGTTGCGTCCCCGCCCACGTGATGATCTCCTCAATGCCTTCAGGAAGCGAGGCGAACAAATCCGTGACGATGTCCTGCTTGCTCGGGAAGTGGTGGTAGAGCGCGGCCTTGGTCACGCCGAGCCGCTCCGCGATCTCCCGCATCGACGTCTTGTCGTAGCCCTGATCAGTGAAGAGCTCAAGCGCGACTGACCGGATTCGTGCCCTCGTGTCGGTGCGCCGACGGTCCACTCGATTGCTCCTCTACCTACTTGACGGCCGGTTAGGTAACTGCGTACCTTTCAAAAAGACTAACCGACCGGCAAGTAACTTATCGAGGAGATGCGGCGCCATGGCATTATCGAATCTGTCCGATTCAATGCTCAGAGGGGTCGGAGCAACTGCTATCGGGGTTGCCGTCATCAGGGCGCGAGAGACCGACCACCCAAACGGGCTGGTGAACGATCCACTTGCCGCGGCACTCGCAGCGGCGGCTCGCCAAGGATTCGTAGAGAAGGCCGGCCCTGATGCGTGGTCGAAGCTGGAGCAAACCGCCGAGATGTTCCATGATGGCCGGATCGTGGCGGTTCGCTTCTTCGACGACCAACTACAGGCTGCTGTGGAGTCCGGGATGCGACAGGTCGTGATGGTTGGCGCCGGACTCGACACCAGGGCCTACCGACTGCCACTGCCGCCCGACCTCCGCGTCTTTGAGGTCGACCTGCCCGACACATTCGCCTTCAAGGAACCGGTCCTCAACGCTCAGGCCGTCTCGCCGAACTGCAACCGCACCGTCGTCCCGGCCGATCTTCGAGAGAACTGGTCGGAAGCGCTGCTCGCGGCGGGGCTGCGCGTCGGCGAACGCACGCTGTGGATCGACGAGGGTTGCCTGCCATACCTGTCCCTCGGCGATCGACTGGCCGTTCTGGGCCAGGCAAACATGTTGTCAGCACCTGGAAGCCGATTGGTGACAGCGGTGATCCAAGCCGACGCCACCGAGCCGGCGTACCAGGCACTCGCAGAGTTGGTGCCCGACGGCAACAACTCGCGTACAGACCCGCCCGACCCCATGATCGATTGGCTCAACGAACACAACTGGCAAACAACCGTGCATCTTCATGGCGAGTTCGCTCGCGCCTGCGGCCGTCCACCTGGAGGCGATCCCCGAAGCGGATACCTCATCGCCGAGTCCCTCGTGGCATAGGAACCGCGTTGAGCCGGTTGACGGGACTGTAAGGCATGTCCACCGGTCGGTCTCGTGTTGATCTGTACGCCGCGATCCGGCGCGATGCGCGTGCCGGGTTGTCAAAGCGCGCGCTGCAACGCCGTCACGGTGTGGGCTACCGCACCGTAGCGGCCGCACTGGAGTCGGCGTGGCCAAGGGAACGTAAGGCGCCACCTAAGCGGGGATCTCGGCTGGACCGATATCGCGAGGTGATAGATGGCTGGCTGCGAGACGACCTGGATGCGCCGCGGAAGCAACGACACACCGCGAAACGCATATACGACCGGCTTCTGGACGAGCACCACGCCGTAGACGTGTCGTACTGGATGGTGCGGGAATATGTGGCGGCGCGCCGCCGCGAAATCCGGATCGAGGCCGGCCGAGAACCCGCCGCCACCTTTGTCCCGCAGCACCACATGCCCGGGCGGGAGGCCGAGGTCGATTTCGGCGAGGTCGCGGTCTGGATCCGTGGGGAGCTGGTGACGTGTGCGCTGTTCTGCTTGCGGTTGTCATACTCGGGCAAGGCAATTCACCGGATCTCGGCCTCTGCGGGCCAAGAGGCCTTCATGGAGGGACACGTCCACGCGTTTAGAAAGCTCGGCGGGGTTCCGGTGGGGAAGATCCGATACGACAACCTCAAGGCCGCTGTCGCCAGCGTTCTTGGGTTTAGCCGCAAGCGGGTGGAGACCGAGCGGTGGACTGCGTTCCGCTCGCACTACGGCGTCGACGCGTTCTACTGTCAACCGGGTATCACCGGCGCTCACGAGAAGGGCGGGGTGGAAGGGCAGATCGGATGGTTCCGCCGGAACCACCTCGTCCCGATCCCCGAGGTCGATTCCATCTCGGAGCTCAACGCCATGATTGACGTCTGGGACCTCGAAGACGAGACCCGCCGGATCGGATCCCGGGCCCGCACTGTCGGTGAGCACTTCGCGACCGAGGAGCCGCTCCTGGCGCCGCCGCCGGCCGATCCATTCGAGACCGGTCGTTGGTTCACTCCCAGGGTTGACCGATACGCCCAGGTCACAGTCCGGATGAACAAATACTCCGTGCCCGCTGGCATGGTCGGACGCCAGGTACGGGTATTGCTGCATGCCAGCGAACTGGTCGTCTACGAGGGAACGGCCGAGATTGCACGCCACGAGAGACTGATGACCAAAGGTGGCACCCGCGTCGACCTCGACCATTACCTCGAAGTCCTCCATCGCAAACCGGGTGCGTTCCCTGGCGCCACCGCGCTGGAGCAAGCCCGAGCATCCGGTCGGTTCACCCCAGTCCACGACGCATGGTGGGCAGCTGCCTGCAAGACCCACGGCGACGTCGACGGCACCCGTGCGCTCATCGAAGTCCTCATGCTGCACCGACACCTCCCGCACGCCCATATCGTCGCCGGCCTCGCCACCGCCCTCGACGCCGGAGCCCTCACGGCCGATGCCGTTGCGTTGGAGGCGCGCAAGCACGACGACACCTCCGACGGCCCAGCCGCTGAGCACAGCAGGGAACCGACCGAGGCGCCGACCGTTCGATCTCTGACTGAACATCGGCTGCGTGCCCAACTACCCGCGGACGACCGACCGTTGCCAACCGTGGACAAGTACGACCAGCTGCTAGCCAGCCGCCGCAAGAACCCACACGAAGGAGCCGCGCAGTGAGTGCCAGGCGACGTGGAATGACCGAGGAAGCCGCCGACGCAGCGATCGACCAAGCCTGCCGAATGTTGAGGATGCCCACCATTCGGCACTCCTTCGCCGAGTACTCCGACCGGGCCGGTCGAGAACAGATGTCCTACCGCGGATTCCTCGCAGAACTTCTCCTCGCCGAGTGCGACGACCGCGGCCGCCGACGCTCCGAACGGCGAATCAAGGCCGCCAAGTTCCCCCGCGAAAAGACCCTGCTGTCCTTCGACTTCGAAGCCAACCCGAACATCGACCCCGCGGTCGTCCACACACTCGCCAAGTGCGAATGGGTGCAGAAGGGGCAGCCGCTGTGTCTGATCGGAGACTCTGGCACCGGCAAATCGCATCTCCTGATCGCCCTTGGCGCCGAAGCCGCCATGGGCGGCTACCGCGTCAAGTACACCCTGGCGACCCAGCTCGCGAACGAACTGGTCGAGGCCGCTGATGAGATGACTCTTGCCAAGACGATCGCCCGCTACGGCCGCGTCGACCTCCTCTGTATCGACGAGCTCGGCTACATGCAGCTCGACCGCCGTGGCGCCGAACTCCTCTTCCAAGTTCTCACCGAACGAGAGGAGAAGGCCTCCGTCGCGATCGCCTCGAACGAGTCCTTCAGCGGTTGGACGAAGACCTTCTCCGACCCCAGGCTATGCGCCGCGGTCGTCGACCGCCTCACCTTCGGCGGCACCATCCTTGAGACCGGCACCGACTCCTACCGACTGGCCCAGGCCAGCAGGAAACGGAGGAGCTGACTGGCGTTAGACGCCGGCGTGGTGGTGTCGGCTCAGTCCAACATCATTGGCCAGCATCCTGCCTTGGTGGTGTCACTTCCCGCCTACAAGCGGTGTCGGACGAGACCCTCGGAGCCACACCACCCTGAGCATGTCCGTGCGAGACAGAATCTGAGTCGTCTTGGTTCTCTAGAAACGAGACAACGATGGTGTAATCCGGTTGTGAGTGACAGCAGCGCCGCCGACCTTCCGTCAGTGCCCGCCGAGCTGGTCGGCGGGGTGGAGAAGCGGGACATCAAGGTGGTACCGCCAGATCCCGCGTGGCCCGTGAGGTTCGCAGCAGAGCGGGAAGCGATCTTGACGGCGCTCGGGGCCAAGGCCGTGCGGGTGGATCACATCGGATCCACTTCCGTGCCAGGACTGGCCGCCAAACCCATCATCGACATTCAGCTCAGCGTCGTCGATGTCGACCGTGAACAGGAGTATCTTCCTGACCTCATCGCGGCTGGCTATCAGCTCAGGGTCCGCGAGCCTGGGCACCGCATGGTGCGCACACCAGATTTAGGGGTGCACGTGCACGTCTGCACCGCGGGCAGCGACTGGGAACGACACCAACTGCTCTTTCGCGACTGGCTGCGCTATGACCAATCTGACCGGGCAGCCTACAACCAACTCAAGAACCAACTCGCGCAGCAGGACTGGCCCGATATGAACACCTACGCCGAGGCCAAGGGCCCACTCATCGGCGCAATCATGCGCCACGCGGAGGAGTGGGCAAAACGCTCAGGCTGGACCGCGTGACCGACGCACGAGCCGAGACTCTCAATGATGGTGTCAAGTGCTGATCCGCATCGTTGATGCTCCGCGAAGCCAAGTGCTCGGTGCGATGAAAATCTGGGTGTGCAATCCGGCGGCGGACAGGCCGCGGTCGACAGCGTCAGTGAAGTCGTCGAGGTTCCGGCCGTCACGTGCACTGGTGGGGTGAATCAGGACCTCGGACCGGGCGATTCTGGCCAGCTCGGTGATCGCGGCGACGTGAAAGCTGGCGTCGAAGGTGTCGGCGTAGGCGAACAGGAAGTTCGCGCACAGCGCGACGTCGACGGCGTCGTCCTTAAGTGGGATGACCGGCAACGACGCGGTGAAGTATCGGTCGGGGTGGGCGGCGAAGTCGGCAGTGAACTGCGCCAGTGACCGCAGGCCATTGCGGCGGTAGGCAGCTGGGGAACCCAGGTGCCCCCAGTCGATAACGTCGGTGTGTGTGCTGAGCCATTGCTCGCAATTGTTCAGATTGTGCAGGGCGCGACGGTGCACGGCGTCCAGACCGGCACCGTAGAGCGGGTCGGCGCTAAGGACCTGCCCGCCGCGGGCGCGCAGTTCAGCACCGAATGATGAAGCGCCGGAGGCGCAGTCGAGGAATTTGCACTGGGCCAACGTGTCGTCGTCGAGTGCGAACATGTGGCGGTAGTCGTCAAGTCCGCGCGCGGTGACCGCGATGGCGGTGGACTCGTTGGACACACCACCAGGATGGACCATGTGATGACACCCGCGGTGGGTGCCCTCTAGTCGGTTGGTGGTTCCGGCCCCGGCGACACTGTTGCCGTGTTCGGCGGCGCCGGTTTCGGCGCGGAGGGCCGCGTCGATGCCAGCGAACGAGCATCGCTAATTGCGATGATCGGTGGATGGCGGACAAGGTGTGGCCCTTCGAGGGCCATTTCGTAGTTGGCGGATCCGGCCTCTACGTAACGACAGGATGCTTGGGTCAGACGGTCGACTCGCACACCGCGGGTTATGACCTCACCATCGGTCTACCGCAAGTCGACAGGACACCCGATCCGATTCCGGCAGAGATCCGTTCCCAGCTAAATGAACCCCACGTGCCCCGGCGGGATCTTATGCCGCCGACCTGGACGTATGGTCCCCGGAACTCGACGGAGCACCGCGAAGAAGAACACATGATGGACCCTGTCTGGGGTTGCGTGCTGGACGACGGGAGCGCAAGAGTTGTTTATCCCGAGACCGCACGAGACAGCGCAGTGGTCCTCCGCTGTCGATTCGCTACGACGTTAACCACGACCAACGACGAAGAGTTCGAGGCGGCCGCCCAGAGGTTCCTTGGTGAGCTCGACGACTATTGGACGCGGTTCACATCATGGGTTGGAATTCTTACCGGGCAAGACTTCGTTGGCCTCGGTGGAGATTCAGGCGGCCTTACTCGCACGCGCCCGCTGTTCACCTGGACGGGTGACGAGGATGGACAGCGGGTGGACATGAGATGGCGCTACTTTCCGCCGCCGATTGGGGGGATTCCCCAGCGCCAGCTGCGGTTGGACGAGCTGCAGAAGTGCGCGTCAATCGCGGGCAACCAAGCACCTCCAGCCGAGTGGCTCCTTATTCGCGACACTCGCTCGCTCTTGCGTGCAGGTCAGAACCGCCGTGCGATTATTGACGCAGGGACAGCTGCAGAGATTGCGATGACGACGCTGATCGACCGGTATCTCGTTGCCGACGGTGTTACCGAACCGGTAAGGAAGGCATTGACGGACAAGTACCGGGCGCTCGAAGGTCGCGAATCGTTGATACGGATATTGAGGCCGGGCGTTCTGTCAGACCAGCTGAAGCGGGATCTGATCTACCCGCGGAACCGAGCGACTCATGCTGGCCGTGAATACACCGGCGGCGAGGCGGAGGCCGCAGTCGAAATGGCAACCACGATCGTCGAAGCGGCGCACCCGTTCCTGGTCCTGCTGTCTCAGGGCGGTCAGGCTATAAGGTAAGCCCCCTCTTCGGGGCGATCCGACGCCGAAGGCTGGTTGCATTCCTCTGGCCTGTCTCGTTTCTAAACATGCGAGACTGCGGAACGTTTTGTCGCTATCGAACAACTCTGCTGGGGAGACATTGGTTACGCAATGGTGAGGGGGACCCAATCGGTGGTCCAGTCACTATGCGACTTGGGGTTGGTGGGTCGTGGTCCACTGTAGAGCGAACTCGGTGGGGGTGAGTTCGCCGTGGGCGCTGTGGGGTCGGTTGGCGTTGTAGTCGCGGCGCCAGTCTTCGATGATCACGCGGGCTTCGAGTAAGGAATCGAAGCGCCACGCGTTGAGCAGTTCGTCGCGTAGCCGGCCGTTGAACGATTCGACCCAGGCGTTCTGCCAGGGCGACCCTGGATCGATGAATAGCGAAGCCGCGCTGTTGAATCGGCACCAGTCGTTGACGGCGTGAGCCACGAACTCGGGTCCGTTGTCGAAACGCACGTAGGTCGGTGTGCCGTGGCCGCTGGCCAGGCGGTCCAGGACGTCCACGACGCCGTCGGCGTTGATGGATCGGTCGACCTCGATCGCGAGCGCCTCGCGGGTGAACTCGTCGATCACGTTGAGCATCTTGAGCGTGCGACCGTCGGCGGTGGTGTCGAACTGGAAGTCCATCGCCCAGATGACGTTGGGCCGGATCGGTGACATCGCCCCGACGACGACGCCGATGCCGGTCAACGGCTTCTTGCGGCGGCGCTGGGGCACCCGCAGGCCTTCATCGCGCCAGAGTCGGCGGATGCGTTTGTTGTTGACCTGCCAGCCCGCTCGGCGGGCCATCTTGGCTGCTCGCCGCCATCCCCAGCGGGGCCGGTCGGTGGAGAACTTGCGCAGCCAGGCACGCAGCTCGGCCTCCTCGGTGCTGATCGGCGGTGGGGCCAGGCGCATCGTGGAACGGTGCAGGCCCACCACCGTGCAGGCGCGGCGTTGCGATACCCCGAACCGGTCGCGCAGCATCGTCACGGCGCTGCGCTTGCGGTTCGGGGTCAGAAGTTTCCAGTGATGATGGTTACCGGATGCCGTTCCGGGGTTGTGACCCTGAAATTTCCTGGCCGATCGTGTGCCTTTCAAAGGACCTGTCGAGCCTCGGAGCGGCACCCACCACACAGGGAAACTCGGGCCTCGGCACGGACGGTGTGACCTGATAGGAGCGTGCTCGCCCGCGGCCCATCACTGGCCTGTCCACCCTACCGCGCAACGGCCCGGCCAACAGAGAGGAACCAGCCAGACATGGCCGGCAGCAAAAGATCCATCATCGGTGGAGTGGACACCCACACAGCAACACACCACGCCGTAGTCATCGACCGTAACGGCCGACTGCTCGCCGACGCCGAATTCCCCGCCACACCAGCCGGTTACGCGTCGATGCTGAAATGGATGCGCGGCAAAGGAACCCTGGGCCAGGTCGGCGTCGAAGGGACCGGCGCCCACGGAGCCGGCCTGGCCCGCTACCTGCACGCTCAGGGTATCGACGTCCTCGAAGTGCCGCGCCCAGACCGACGTCTCCGCCGGCAACGCGGCAAGAGCGACCCGATCGACGCCGAGGCAGCAGCGCGAACCGTACTGGCAGGCAACGCCAGCGGCGCACCGAAACTCGCCGACGGACCAATCGAAGCCATCCGGATGCTGCGCGTCGCCCGCATCGGCGCAGTCAAAGCCCGCACCGCCGCAGTCAACACTCTGCGCTCGATGGTCATCACCGCTCCCGAATCGCTCCGCACCCAGCTGCGCGGCCTGTCCTCAGCACAGCTGGTCGCTGCCTGCGCCCGACTGCGGCCCGACTCGACCAACCTCGCCGAGCCCGCCCAGGCGGCCAAACACGCCCTACGGTCGATCGCCCTACGGGTCCAACATCTCGACACCGAAACACGCTCTTTGCGAAAGCAACTCGACGAACTCACCCGGACCGCCGCACCAGCGACCAGCGCGGTGTTCGGCCTCGGACCAGACACCGTCTCAGCCCTCCTGGTGACCGTGGGCGACAACCCTGACAGGCTGCGAAGCGAGGCCGCCTCCGCCCACCTCTGCGGTGTTGCCCCGATCCCGGCATCCTCGGGCAAAACCAACCGGCACCGACTACACCGAGGCGGCGACCGGACCGGCAACAGCGCACTTCACATCGCCACCGTTGTGCGTCTGCGCTACGACCCCCGCAGCCGGGCCTACGCAGACCGCCGAACCACCGAGGGCCTATCCATGCCCGAAATCATCCGCTGCCAGAAGCGCTACCTCGCCCGCGAAGTCTTCCAGACGCTCCGCGCCGACTACGCCAACATCAGCACTTGACATCTATAGGAGCGTCCGCCGAGATCTCCTTGAGCATGTCGATGTCGAGGGCCTGGTTGGCGACCATTTTCTTGAGTCGGGCGTTCTCGGCTTCCAGTTCCTTGAGCCGTTTGGCGTCGTTGGCCTTCATGCCGCCGTACTGGGCTACCCAGCGGTGCCAGGTCGACTCGGCGATCTCCAGGTGCCGGCATACCTCGTCGAGCTCTTGGCCCGCCGCCAGCAGCTTGTTGCCCTCGGCGACCTTGCGGATGATCTGATCCGGCGTGTGCCGGCGGCGCTTCTTCGATGTCATGTCGTTGCCGATTCCTCCTGCCCGAACACTCGGACAACAGAGTCCCACAACGACTGGACCACTACGAAGGGCTCACCTCAGGGGGTCCTCGGTCGCGCACTGTTCAGCGAGCCGGCGGGTGCGAGCGATTACATGGGTCATCTCAGTGGTTGCAGCACTGATGATTTCGGTTGCGTCGTTTCTGCTAGCGGCGTCGTCGAGGGTCTGCTGGATAGTCGCCAGGTCACTGGCTATCTGCCCGAGGGCTTCGGCGGTAGTGGCTTTCCACGCGTCGGTGTTATGGCGTTGTGCGAGCAGCGCTCGCACAACATCGATCACGACGGTTCGTTCGCGGTCGTTGAGGGTGTCGGTGGCGGCGGGAAGTTCGTCAGCCAATGGGCGACCGGGTGCCGGTTGGCCGGCCGCCGCGAACGCCTCCTCCTCGGTCACGCCGGCCAGCCAGCCGATGGCGCGCACGGTCGCCGGCGATGGGGTACCGCGGTAAGCGCCTCGCAAGATCTGCGAGGCGGTGCTGCGGTTAAGTGACATACCCCGTGGCCGGGCCGCTTCCTCGGCTTCGACGAGGGCCTGAATGTCGCGTAGCGGGGCTCCCGTGCGGTCGTCGATGGCCTGGCGCAGCAGATCGGCCAACGTTGCCCGTGGTGAGGTCTCGTTCATTGAGTGTCTGTTGCCCTTCTCGCCCGCGCTGTCTATCGTCTATCGTGACAGATGACACCGGCTTAGGGAAGGGAATCCGATGACCGAAAACGATCCTGATCACGCCCTGCGGGAATGGAAGCGCAAAGTTTTCGACGACAGCACCGCCACCATCCCCCGGGTGTTCTTGAATGTCGCACGTCGTCACGTTCACCCCAGTGCACATGCTGTCGGCTACACCAACTCTGAACACGGCATACATACGGTCACGTGGCTGAATGGATCTCAGTTCGGGGTGCTGAGTTGCGAGGGAAGCAACGATGACTCCAATGTTGCCATCACCGGTGCGGTGATACCGCTGGCCGAACTCAAGCAGGTCGACATCGCTATTGAGGACCAGCGCTACGACGAGGTATCCCGGCGGGTGACCCAATGGACTCGACGCGCCACATTCACCTTTAGCGGAAAGAAGGACTTCACCCTGCATTCGGTTGAAGCACTCGATCAGCGGCCTGACAAGTTCGGAGACTTCATCGATCGCGTCCTGCTGGCGCTGGTCTCTTACGGTCAAGCAAGCTGAGGTGGTGAGCGACGACCGACATCGGTGGAACCACAACACCCACTACTACGACATCGTGCTGGACGCCGCCCCGGCAGCTGCGCGGACCGCTCTTGACGTCGGTACCGGTGACGGCCTGCTGGCCGTCCGCCTCGCCGAGGGGATCCCGGACGTCACCGGCATCGACTCCGACGCCGAGGTCATCAACCTCGCACGATCCAGCACCTCGGCTCGCGTCAACTGGATCATCGGCGACGCCCTCACCTTCGGCTTGCCCGAGGCGCGTTATGACCTGGTTGCCGCAGTCGCCACAGTCCATCACTTCCCCGATCTTGCGGCCGGCCTGCAGCGCCTCGCTGACCTCACCGCCCCCGGCGGCTCACTGGTTGTGATCGGGTGTGCCCGCAGTTCGACTCTGCCCGATTACACCCTCGATGCCGTTGGGGTCGTGCAGCACCACGTCCTGTCCCGCACTCGCGGCTACTGGCAGCACAACGCCCCGGTGAAGATGCAGTTTCCGCACAGCTACACCGAGGTCAAACAGATCGCATCGACGGCGCTACCCGGCATGGCATGGCGGCGGCTCCCGCTATGGCGATACGCCATCACCTGGCGCAAACCGAAGTAGAAGCACACCGGTTGATCGCGCCAGCTACACATGAGACTCTCAATGATCGTGTCAAGTGTGGTTGTGTCTCGTCCCGCTGTCCGGGCGCATCGCATTCGGCGCCGTCCGTGCTTCGGGGGGCTTACCGTTGAACGGTTCACAGCCGAGCTCCGACCAGCCCTTTTAGGCGGCGGGATGTGGCGGCGGCGCCATCGTTGATAATCCGTCGCGGACGCTAGGGAATCGGGGTTGCCAGTGTGCGGCGGCTTTGAATCGCGTGTTGCTGACGCGAAGTGATCGCGTGAGCGAGGTCAGCCTCTCGCCGAGAAGTAGCCCGAGACGGCCGGGCCCACTGGCCCACAGCCGGGTGCCGGCGGCGCGGGCGTAGGCGTGGGCGTAGTCGCGTTTGGTGATGGGTTGGTCGTCGACGATGTTGTAGAGGCCACCGGGCGCGTGCAGTGCGGCGGCGACGGCGGTCGCGGCGTCGACAAGGTGGATCGAGGAGATGAAGGAGTCTGCCCGTCCGGGCGCGAAGCCGATGTGGCGGCGGGCGAGGCGCAGGATCTGTTCGCTGTGGGCGGCGCCGGGGCCGTAGAACACACCAAAGCGCAATACGGTTGCGGTGCCACCGGTGTGGGCGAATTGGCGGGCATTGGCTTCGGCGCCGTGGTTTCCCCTGCTGATCCGATAGTGGTCGACGGGGTGGTCTTCGTCGATCCAGTGGCTGCCGGTGTCGGTGTAGAGCATGGCTACTGACTCCTGGATCAGACGGGGCACCCCTGCGGCCTGCGCTGCCGCGACGACGGTGGCCGATCCTTGGATCCGTACCCGCTCACAGTCGCGCCAGGCTGACTTGAGCAGGAACGAGGTGACAGCCGGTAACGCCGAGGCGAGGTTGACCACGGCGTCGTGGTCTGTGAACGCGGCCGTCAGGGCGTCTCGGTCAAAGAGTGAGACGATCACCGGTGTCGCACCCTGGCTTTCGAGGATGCGGGCTTTGGCCTCAGTGCGGGCTAGTGAGGTGACGCTGTGTCCGGCGTCGATGAGGGCGGGGACGGCGTGGCTGCCGATGGCTCCGGTGCCGCCAGTGACGAAGACGCGCATAGAGTTTCGTCTCCTGATGCCCTATGGGCTGGTGAACACGATGGGGACGGTGAGGGGTCCGCGAATGGCGGGGGTGTCGCGCCAGGTGACCGGTGCGGCCAGTGCGGGTTGGCGATGGAGGATTCGGGGTAGTGCTGCGGTGATTTCCAGCCGCGCCAAGGTCGCGCCGAGGCAGTAGTGCGCGCCGTAGCCGAAGGTTAAGGGGGCTGGGCCGGTGCGGTCGGTGCGGAAGGTGTCGGGGTCGTCGAAGGCGCGGGGGTCGCGGTTGGCTGCAGCCACGGCGACGAGCGCGCTGTGCCCGGTGGGGATTTCGACTCCGCCGACGAGGTGGTTACGGGTCGCGGTGCGCACGGTGGATTGCACGGGCGCGTCGAGGCGGAGGAGTTCGGTGATGGTGGCGGGGTCGGCAGGGTCGATCTCGTCGGCGAGTCGTGTCCCGTCTGCTTGCGGGGTGAGGAGCCGGACCATGCTCGCACCGATCAGGTTGGCGGTGGTTTCGTGCCCGGCGACGGCCAGAAGCAGTGTGGTCATGACGACGTCGTTGAGATCGAGTGCGGGATCGGCGGCGATGAAGCTCAGCAGGTCGTCTGCCGGGTGGGCGCGGCGGTCGGCGGCCAGGGGCAGGAACTGCGCGATGAGGGCCGCGGATGCGCCCGCGCCTCTGCGCATTTCGTCGATATCGGCTAGGGAGCCGAGCATGCGGATGATGTGCGGCGACTGTTCGCGCAGTTCCGTGCATGTCGCGGCGTCGAGGTTGAGCCATTCGGCGATGACGGCCAGCGGCAACGGCAGGGCGATGTCGGACATGAGGTCAAACGGTGTGCCGGTGGCTGGTTGGTCGATCACCGCGGCAGCGACTGATTCCACACCGGTGGCCAGGTTGGTGAGGAAGGAGGGGGTGAAGACGTCGCGGACCGATCCGCGTAACCGCTGGTGGGTGGATCCGTCGGCGAACAACATGGAATTGCTGGTGAATTGCTGGCCCATCGGGTCCATGGCGGCGCGGTTAGCAGCGTTGGCTAAAGGGTCGCTGGTCCAGCCCGGTGTGCCAAGGACCTGGCGCGCCGCGTCATACCCGACGACGAGCCAGGCCTGGGCGGTGTCATCCCACGTCACGTCCCCGGATCGGCGGCGGCGTTCGTAGAACGGGTAGGGGTCGGCGGCATCCCACGGCAGTCGTGCTGTCACGGTGTCAGAACTGGTCATGATCATCCATTCCGTAGGGCAGGCCGCGCTGTCGGACCCACGCGTCATGGGCCTTGCCCAGGTCGGTGACCGGGGGGGCGACGCCGTCCATGTCGTCGAGCAGTGAGCGGGTGTGGAAAGTCGCGTTGAGCGCAGTGAACACCGCGTTCATCGAGAGATTCAGCCGGGAGAAGAACACGAAATCTGGCGGCACCTGCATGCGGCGCACGGGATGGTCTGCGCCGCGGATGTCGATGAGGGAACGGATCGCGCGCTCGGCGGCTTCGGTGGTGTAGGTGGCCGGCTGTGGTTGGAGCAGTTCATGCAACACTGCCGCCCACCATTGGTAGGTTTCGTCGATTGTCAGGGTGGAGTCCTCGGTGAGGAAGCCGCTTTGCACCATCAACGCGCGCAGCTCTGCGCGGTTCCCGTCCACCGCTGCGCGAGCCATCGCCACGATCCTGCGCCGCTGTGGTTCGGCGAGACGCTTCACGCAGCCGAAGTCGACGAAGCCCACTGAGCCGTCGGTGCCGAAGCGGTAGTTGCCCGGATGGGGGTCAGCGTGGAAGAGGTTGGCGTGCCGGTAGGAGCCGGTCACCATCCGCGAGATCACCTCGGCCCACGCATTTTTCAGGTCCTGTTCGGCTTGTTGCGCCGTAGTCCAGTCCAGTCCCTCCACATAGGTCATCGTCAGAACGCGCTCGGTGGACGCCTCGGGGATGACTTCGGGCACCCGGATGAACGGGTGGTCGCGGTAGAGGCCGTGGAAGGCGGTGATGTTAGCGGCTTCGTGGCGGTAGTCGACTTCCTCGGAGATGCGGGCGGCGATCTCCTGGGCTGCCTGCCTCAGATCGAGCAACGTGGCGCCGATGAACCGCGAAAAGGTCACCAGCAGTTCACTGTTGGCTAAGTCATGGCGGATCGCTTCGGCGACACCAGGGTATTGGATCTTGACTGCTACCTGCCGGCCATCAGGTAACACTGCGCGGTGCACCTGCCCGATGGAGGCAGCGGCCATCGGCGCATCGGTGAACTCGGCGAACACATGCTCCACCGATCGGCCCAGGTCCGCCTCGAGTATCTCGCGCGCCAATGCTGCATCCATCGGTGGCGCGTCGGCCTGCAAGCGAGTCAACGCGTTCTGATACGGCGCTAATTCTCCGCCGCCGAGCGCGCCTGCATCGACCAGGGACAACATCTGTCCGGCCTTCATCAGCACCCCTTTGGAATGCCCGAGTAGTTCGGCGTAGCGCTCGGCGGTGCGCTCGTGAAACCGCTGCACCGCTTCGGTGTCGCCGGTCTTTTCCCGCAGTGCCGCCACCATGCGGCCCCCGGCCGCTCGCGCGGTGAACCCCGCCAGCGGCATGGTGCGCCGCACCCGGCCCCGTGGAACCGATTGGTTCGAATCCATCTCACCCCCTGGTATCTGCAGTGTTAAAGTATCCACTTGGCAACACTAAGTGTTTACTTGGGAGCGGTCAATGGTAGAAACCACGACACGAGAACGCCTGGTCATTGAGGCGATGCGGTTGTTTAGCCAGCAGGGCTATAAGGCGACCAGTGTGGCGCAGATCGAAGCCGCGGCCGGGCTCGCGCCCGGGTCCGGGGCGCTGTATCACCACTTCAAATCCAAAGAGCTGCTCCTGGAAGCCGGTATCGATCGCCAGCTCGATCGGCGCAATGCGATGCGCGATATCCGCAACCTGTTCGCCGGCCTGAACGACCTCACTACTGAGATCACTCTGCTGGGCCGCTACCTACTGACTGTGCTTGACGATGAAACTCAGCTTCTACAAGTGGCCGCTCGCACCCCGAGCGATCACTCGGCCCGACTACGCGACGCCTACGCGGCGCTTATCGAGAGTCTCTACGCCGAACTCGGTGACTGGATTCAGACCTCGGTGCCCACGCTAGATGACGCCACTGCACGAAGCCTCGCAGCAGTCGGCATCGACGCCCTCATCGGACGCCGCGCCACCGCCATCCTGTTCCCCACCTCAGAGACGCAATCTTCCGACGAGCAGTACATCGCCGAATGGGCCACCCTGCTGACGGTGCGCATCCGCGCTTGACCTGCCAGCTCGAGGCCCGAGACTTATTCGCCGGTGGTGGTCTAATCGCGGGTATGTCTGAGCTGGTTTTCGCAGATGTCTCGTCCGGCGCGCTGGAGGCTGGGCAGTCACGGTCGGTCAGCCCTCTGGCCCGCGCCATCCTGCCGCGACCGGGTGAGCCCTTCGATGTTCGTAAGCTCTATATCGAGGAATCGGAGACCAACGCGCGACGGGCCCACGCGCCCACCCGTACGACGCTGGAGATCGGCGCGGAGTCCGAGGTCTCGTTCGCGACGTACTTCAACGCGTTCCCGGCCAGCTACTGGCGGCGCTGGTCGATCCTGGAGTCGGTCGTGCTGCGCGTCGAGTTGACCGGCAGGGCCCGCGTCGACGTCTACCGCTCCAAGTCCACCGGCGCCCGGATCACGGTGGGCGGCGCCCCGCTCGTCAGCGAATCCGATGATCAGCCGGCGGTGCTGGAGTTCGAGATCGAGCTGGCCCCGTTCGAGGACGGTGGCTGGATTTGGTTCGACATCACCACCGACGCGAAGTCCACGTTGCACCACGCGGGCTGGTACGCGCCGATCGCACGTGCCCGGCAGGGCGAACGTCGCGGTCGGCATCCCGACGTTCAACCGGCCGTCGGACGCTGTCAACGCGCTCGCCGCGCTGACCTCGGATCCGGCGGTCGACGAGGTGATCAGCGCGGTCATCGTCTCGGATCAGGGCACCAAGAAGGCCAAGGATCATCCCGGGTTCGAGGCCGCAGCGGCGTCTTTCCCACGCCGTCTTTCCCACGCCGTCATTCCCCGTTGATCCACACGATCACGCTCCCGACGCTAGCGGGTCCACGACCCGCGTGAGTCCGCAGCTGTTGCTGAGGCGCGAGATGCCCACTGCCTCCAACTCGACACACCACTCCGAGCTCATGAGTCACACGAGTACCGTGAGTCACAATCGTACGCATGTTCGGCAGGAATGGTCGCCTGGTTCTGCACGCCTCCGCGACGGCCCCCCTTCCGAGGTGCCGAACCTCGCCTTCGGACATTCAAGTGATCACTGCGTCCAAAAGCGTTGCGGAACAGCGTGTTTATACTGCATATGACGACTTCTACATGTAGAATTCGAGTATGGTTGGGCCCCGGAAATCTTCACCCCGACACGCGGCGAGCCTTCGTGATGTTGTAGGAAAAACCGTGCAGTATTTCTGCCATGGCGGTTCCGAAGGACTTGCTCACCGATCTGGTGACCCAGCATCGGTTGGCGTGGGCCAGGCTGCTCGGCGAGGTTCAGGTCGCGTTCGACAAGACGTTGGCCAAGTGGGCCGAGGAGTGCCCGGATCCGATGATGATTCCGGGCGGAACGCTGTGTTCGGATGTGCGCACGCGGGTGTTGTTGATGAACGGCATCCACGCCCGCAGTCGGTTCGACGATCCGCCCCGCACACCGCCGCCGGGAGCGTCGTGTGGTGCGGATTCGACGTTGACGATGACGTCTGGGCCGAGTTCGTCGGTGCGTCTCGGGGACACCAAGAAAGTGGCGTGGGCGCGGCTGCGCCATCTGTCGCCGCAGGAGGCCGAGGACATCGGTGCCTCGACCAGCCAGGCGATGCCGGCCACGCGACCGGGCAAGCAGATGGCGTTCGACGCCGCCGAGATGGCGGCCGAGGAGCAGGTGATGGGTCCGCCGGGAATCGGCGATCAGTACGAGTTGATCGCGTACTGGTGGGAGAGTCCGGGACGGTTGTCGGTGGCCGGTGCGATTCTGGCGATGGTCGCCGACATCGACACCAAGGACGAGCGGATCGTGGAGTTCGTCGAGTTGCCGCCGGCGATCCGGCCGAAGACGGCCGCGGAGCTGGCCGCTCGCGACGATTCCGACGACGAGGACGTGCGCGACTTCGAGGATCTGCTGCCGCCCGAATCTCCCTCGCAGACCGGGGATTCGGAGGCCTAGGCGATGTTGTTGTGCCGGCTGGTGCTGACCGGGGACGAGGTGGTCGGTGATGACGACGGTCGAGGTGTTCGGCACCCGGGTCCGTCAGGCCCGCGTTCTTCGGCGGCTCTCGGGAACCGCGGTGATGGAGCACATGGGGTGGCGGCCACCAAGGCAGACCCGGCTCGAGCAGTCCGAGACCGCCACGCTGGACGTGGTGGAGTTCGACCGGTTGGCAACATTGTTGCGTTTCCCGCCAGCATTTTTCACCACCGCACCGGTGTCACGAGTGACTGCACGGGATCTGTTGTTCCGGGCGCCGAAGTCCACCACCACCGCGGAGAAGGAGTACCTGGCGGTGTTCGCCAACGTCGTCGGTGATCTGGCCGATCAACTCAACCGCCAGGCCACGTTGCCCGCGGTGCGGTTGGAGCCGCTGCCCACCGGCACCGATGTGGTCGCCGCAGCCGCTCAGGCCCGCCGCTGGCTGGGCGTGGAGCCATTGACGCCGATCAAACGGCTGACCTACGAACTGGAAGCCGCGGGGGTTCCGGTGGTGCTGCGGATGAAGCATTCGCGCTCCACCGGGCTGATCGACTGGACCAGTACCGACGACGAGCCGGCCGGGTTGTTGACCGAGAAACATCTGGGATGCTCGGCGCGGACCGGAGATTACCGTGACCGGCCAATCGTGTTGTTGCGCAACACCGATTCCTGGGAACGCACCCGGTGGACGATCGCACACGAGATCGGACATTTGGTGTTGCACCGATACGGCGATGTCAGCGACGACGAGGAACGCGAAGCCTCCCGATTCGCCTCGGAGTTGCTGGCCCCGGCTGCGGCGATCGCCGCCGAAATCCCGGCCAGCCCGACCCTCAACGATCTGATCGAAGTGAAGTTGAAGTGGCGGATCTCGATCGGGGCGTTGATCATGCATCTCCGGGAGTCGAAACTGATCGATGAGGCCCGCGCGGTGACGTTGCAGCGTCAGCTCTACACCCGGATCAACAACGACACCGGGCACACCTGGGGCAAGACCGAACCGGGCTGGGACAGCTTCACACCGGAGAAACCGCGGCTGCTGCGCCGGTGGATGGGGGTCTGCTATGCCGGGGCCGACTCGGCAGAGGCATTGGCCGCGCACAATCTGATCTATCCGACCGATCTGCTGGCCGACATCCTGGCCGGCCAAGGCGATGCCCCCGGCCGCACCCCGGCCGCCCACGCTACGGCGGAGGCCGGCGCCGACCGCGGACAGACGGTGGTGCCGCTGCGCCGGGCCCCACGGCAAGCCTGAACAGCGGATCCTCGGGGGACGGTCGGCACAGGGATGGCTCGCACGCAGCGGATCGCACTGACCGATCAGCCTGACACCTACACGGTGCTGGGCGCCGATCACCTGCCCATCGCCGCGGCCGAGGAGTTTCTGCAGTTCCTTCGCGACGACACGGCCTCGCCGAACACAGTGAAGGCCTATGCGGCCGGGCTGGCGGCGTGGTGGACGCTGTTGGAGCACACCGGCACCGATTGGCGCGAGATCAGCACCGCGATGTTCGGGCAGTTCCTGGCCTACCTGCGCACCGGAGATCTGCCCGGCACCGCCCGCATCGGTGCCCCGCCGACCTGGCTGGGCCCGGCCAGCACCCAACTGCGGGCCGCCGCGGTGTTGGCCTGCTACCGCTACCACGCCGACGCTCACGGGTTGGCCGGCCCGTATCAACGGCTGTTCACCAGCCGCGGCGCCCGTGGACGATCCCGCTACATCCCGATGCTGGCCGGGGTGGGCCCGCCGCGGCCCAAAGAGCGTTCGGTCTACCGGGTGCGCCGCGGCAACCTCGCCGCGACCCCGGTCCTGCTGCCCGCTCAAGTAAGCGCGATACTCGATGGCTGTGCCACCCAGGACGGCCACGTGTGGTCGGGCCCGGCTTCGGGGCTGCGGGACCGGTTGTTGTTCGCCACTTTGGCCGAGACCGGGATGCGCCTCGGTGAAGCTTTGTCGTTGCGCCACCACGATGTTCACCTCGGCACCGGCGCCACCCCCTACATCGAGGTGGCCGGACGCCAGGATCACCCACGCGGGGCGCGGGGCAAGACTCTGCGCGGCCGCCGTATCTACATCGGCGACGATCTGGAAGCGCTGTATTCGTCGTATGTGTGGCATCTGGTCGACCAGGGCGCTGATCTCGCGTTGCCGGATCTGAACACCCACTTCGTGTTCGTCAACCTCGTCGCAGGGCAACGGTTCGCCCCGATGCGGGCCGAAACCGTCTACGCCAAAGTCGATTCCCTGACCCGACGCTGCAGCGGGTCGCTACCGAAGGGCTGGACACCGCACTGGCTGCGCCACACCCATGCCACCGCGCTGTTGCTTTCCGGAGCGCCTCCGCATGTGGTGATGCGCCGCCTGGGGCACGCCGACATCCAGACGACCCTCTCGACCTACGGGTGGGTCACCGAGGACGCCGAGATGCGCACCGTGGCCCAGTGGCGCAACTACGTCGCCGGATGGAAAGGCCTGCATCATGACGACCCCCACTGACCCGCCCACATCAGGACACGAGCCGTCACCGTTGGTCGGGCTCGGATCGTGGGATGCGCAGTGGGCCCGAGTTCCCGACACGTGGCGCCGGCCCGTCTATCCGATCTACGCCGCCCCATACGACCAGGTGTTCCTGCGCAACCAGTTCTATCTGCGCGGCAACCGGGCCACCGCCGAGCACGACTTCACCCCCGCCGCCCCAGCGCGGTTCGCCGAGGAGATCGCCTGGTGGGTATGGCTCTGCTGGGATCAGCAATTACGCCGCATCGAACCGTCGCTGCTGGCCTGGCTGGTGCGGACCCTGCCGAGCGCGGTCGCCGAGTACCAGGGGCGCACCGGGCAATCGCCGGTCAGCATCGCCGATCTGGACCCCGACGAACTGATTCGCCAGGCCGCCCTGGCATTCCAGCGCCGCAACAACCGGCTACCGTCGGCCGGGTCACGACGCAACATCCGCCACCTCATCGAGCACCTGCACCTCTCGGTCGCGGTGCGCTGCACCGACACCGCGTGGTGGAGTCACGACATCTGGGATCTTCGCGCCGACCCCCGCATCCCGCAACGACCCCACGAACCCCACCACGACCAAACCGTCCGGCTGCGCGGCATCGAACCCATCTGGCTGCGTGAGGGGCTACGGTTCTGGCTGCGCAGCGCACTGACCTTCGATCTGCTCACCTGGTCCTCAGTCGTCGCACGTGCCCGCAACGTCGGTTCGCAGCTGGGCCGCTTCGCCCGCGACAACGGCCACCTCGACGATCCGCTGATCAGCACCGACCCCGATGAACTGCGGGCAGCGTTCCTCAGCTATCTGGACTATCTGCGATCCCCCGACGCGGCCACCCAATCCGAACGTCTGACCGCCTACACGGTGGCCAGCCTGCAGAGCGAAACGCAGTCGTTCTACACGTTCATGCACGACCACGCCGCCGAGGCCGCCACCGGCACCGGCAACCCCCGGTGGCGCGACGCCACGCTGACCCACACAGCGTTGTGGGCCCCGATCCACGCCCCACGACACCGGCGCCGGGAACGCGACCTGACCTGGTACTCCACCGCCGACCTACAACGCATGCTCACCTACCTAGACGTGCTGGCCGCCGACCCCAAACAGAAGGTCGTCGTGACTCGCCCCGACGGGACCGTCACCGTCGTTCCCGGTCTCGGTGATCCCCAGGCCGCCCGAATCTGGCTGCTGCAAGCCCTGACCGGCCGCCGAGCGTCAGAGATCCTGATGCTCGACTACGACCCGCTGGAAGCCATCCCCGGCCAGGACCGCCCCACCCAGGCGGGCGCCGAACCCGATAGCGGGGCGTTCGTCGCGCGGCTGCGGTATCAACAAACCAAAGTCGACGGGGTCATTCCCACCATCTTGGCCGAGCAGGCCATCGTCGACGTCATCGGCGAACAGCAGGCCTGGCTGGCCGCCACATACCCTGCGCTGCAACCGAAGTACTTGTTCCTCGGGATCAAGAATCAGCACCGCGGCCAACGCCCCCGCTCCTACACCACCTACCGGGCGATGCTCGACAAGCTCGACAGCTGCCACGACCTCACCGACAGCGCCGGGCATCGACTGAAGTTCACCCAAACCCACCGGCTGCGCCACACCCGAGCCACCGAACTGCTCAACGACGGCGTTCCCTTTCACGTCGTACAGCGCTACCTCGGCCACAAGAGTCCCGAGATGACCGCCCGCTACGCGGCCACGCTGGCCGCCACCGCCGAGGCGGAGTTCCTCAAGCATAAGAAGATCGGGGCGCACGGCGCCGACATCGACATCACCCCGCACGACATTTACGAGATGACCCAGCTTTCCGCGCGCACCGACCGGGTGTTGCCCAACGGGGTGTGTCTGCTGCCACCGCTGAAGTCCTGCGACAAGGGCAACGCATGCCTGTCCTGTGGGCACTTCGCCACCGACGCCACCCATCTCGATGAGCTGCGCCGCCAACTGGCCGCGACCGAAACCCTGATCGCCCAGCGACGCGACCAATACCGGCAACGATCCGGACGCGAACTCGGCGAGGACAACATCTGGATCATCGAACGCCGCCGCGAGATCGCCTCCCTAAACGCGATCCTCGACCGACTCACGACAGCCGAGGGATCCGCGTCGATCGCCGGTGCGGGCACCGCTAAACGGTTGCCATTGCTGCAAATCCAGACCCGCGGGGCCCATCAATCCGCCCTCGACAAAGCCCGTCGACCCGCCAACGGACAGCCGTGACCCCACGATCCACCGAAGGCCTGCTCGCCAGCACCAAGAGACGCAAAGCCGAAACCCGCGCAAAGATCCGAAAAGCACTGCGCGACATGAAGAAAAAGGGTCTCCCCATCAACATCAACGCCGTGGCCAACTACGCCCACGTCGCCCGCAAGACCATCTACAACCATCCCGACCTCGAACAGGAGATCCGGGCCGCGGCCACCACAGCCCCACCGCGATCAGCCGAACCTCCAGCCGCGATTGCCAACGGGCAGAATAACGCGACCACCGCCGCACTGCGGAACGAACTGCGCAGCCAGAAACGCCACTATGACGCCGACGTCGCCGCACTCAAAGCCCAGATCAAGCAACTACAGCAAGAGTTGGCTGCCGCCCATGGCGAACTGCACCGACTCCGCACCACCACCGCCGCACACCGAGGAACACCGTGAAGTTCAAACGACGCAACGCCGCGGCATTGGCCGATCTGATCTGCGGGAACCCCGGCTCGGACAATCCAGGGTTCGGTGAGACACCCAAATACTTCCCCTACCGATCCAGCAGCTACATCACCGAATTCTTCGCCGACCTCGACACCGAGTGGGTGCACGACGGCTCGACTCGACAACGGTGGGTTGCGGACGTCATCGAATCCATCCTCGACGAGCCCCATGACGGATCGGGACAGCCGCCGCAGACGTTCTGCCGCCTCATCGACCAACTGATGGACCCGCGCGATGCCCTCAACGAGGGCGCCGACCGAGCTCAGGCCCTCGCACAACTCAACGAGATCCTCACCCGAGAAGGATTTGAGGCCTTCTACGGCGAAGACCGCCACTGCTACCTGCGTCACCTCGGCAGCGATACCGTCACCCTGCTGCAGGCCAACCCGTACCGGCCATTCACCACCGCCGAAAACCAGCGGCGCACCAACCTGTCCGCTTACCTCGATCGCTGCAGCGAGGACGACCTCATCGAAGAGGTTCTCCTGCCATTGTTTCGCCAGTTGGGGTTTCACCGCATCACCGCCGCCGGGCACAAGGACAAGGCCCTCGAATACGGCAAGGACATCTGGATGCGCTACACGCTGCCCACCCAGCACCGGCTCTACTTCGGAATCCAAGTCAAGAAAGGCAAACTCGACTCCTCCGGGGTCACCAAGACCGGCAACGCCAACATCGCCGAAATCCACAACCAAGCATTGATGATGCTGGCCCACGAGATCTTCGACCCCGAACACAACAAACGCGTCCTCGTCGACCACGCGTTCATCGTCGCCGGCGGCGAAATCACCAAAGCAGCCCGCAACTGGCTCGGCAACGCCCTGGACGCCTCCAAACGCAGTCAGATCATGTTCATCGACCGCGACGACATCCTCAACCTCTACGTCGTGGCCAACCTCCCGCTGCCCGACGCCGCGGTTCCCACACCCACCGATCCCTGGTCAATCAGCGCAGACGAACCCCCGTTCTGACCCCACACACGTCGGTAACACCGCTACAGATAACACCGTCACCCACGTGCATTTTCCGGGACCAAATGGACGTGAGTAACAGCCTTACACACACCGTAATCCGTTACAGATAATCGAGTCGGCCAGTCAGACGATTCGGGTGCGTCCGATGTGGGGAACAAACCGGCCGACCGTCTCACAGTAGTCCCGGTAGGCCTGGCCGTGGATAGCGTTGAGATAGGGCTCTTCGACGACGCGGACCTGCAGCTCGATGGTGGCCAGCAGCACGACGAACGCGACCAGGGCGAGCGGGTTGGGGGTCATCAGGGTGATGCCGGCGGCGAAGATCAGCATCGCGGTGAAGATGGGGTTGCGCACCAGCCCGAACACACCACGGAGCACCAATGTGGTGGTCTCACTGGGGTCGACGCCAATCCGCCAGGACTCGCCCATGTCGCGCTGGGCGTAGAGGGTGGCCGCGATACCCGCCACCGCCAGCACCGTCCCGCCCACCTGAATCCACGGCGCCTGCAGGAGCGCGATCGGGGTGAGGATGCCGAGCAGTTGCAGCAGCGGTGCGGCCGCCCCGGCGAGGATGGCAGCGATGAATCCGGCGCCGGCGAACCATTCCAGCGAGCCAGGCCGGCCGTGGATGCCGCGAAACCCGGTCGAGCCGGTGCGGCGGTGCTGGGTCCAGCTGCGCCAGCCGAACCCTAAGACGGCAAAGACCAGGTAGAGAACGAGCGCGGTGGCGGGCATGGGTGAACCTCCTGGCCGGACTGAGATGAGTGTCGATGTGGAGAGGGGCGGTCAAGCCGATGGATGCGGCAGGCCGCGCCTAGTTCTCGGCGAGCGCTTGATCGAAGGCCTGGGCTAGGTCTTCATAGCTGTGTGGCTGGATGCGGGTGTCGTTGAGGAAGAAGGTCGGGGTGCCCTGCACGCCCAAGGCGCGGCCGTCGGCCATGTCGAGTTGGATGCGTTCGAGGGTGGCGGGATTGGCGTAGGCCGCGTCGAACTCGGCCATGTCCAGGCCGAGTTCTGTTGCGAATCCGCGGAATACGTCATCGGCTGGGGTTTGCTTTTCACCCCACTGGGCTTGGGTGTCATACATTTTGCGATACATCGCCTCCAGTTGGCCTTGCTGGGCGGCGGCTTCCACCGCGCGGGCGGCCCGCTCGGCGTTGACGTGGGCTTGCAGCGGGAAGTAGCGGATCACGAAATTCACCCGGTCGCCGTATTCGGCCCGCGCTTTTTCGATCTCTGGGTAGACCGCGCGGCAGCCCTCGCATTCGAAGTCGAGAAACTCCACGAACGTCACCGTGCTGTCGGGCACCGTGTTGAGTCGGTGGCTGTTCTCGCGCACCACCTGCCCGGCCTCGCCGGTATCGGGCTGTGCCGTGGTGGTCGAGTCGCGGTCGCGCACTGACAGGTAGACCAGCGCCCCGATCGCCATGGCGGCGATGACGAACGCGGTGAGCAGGATGCGGCTGGTGCGCGCCATTCAGATACCTCTTTTGTGGGCGTGGACGATCTGGAACGGGGCGGCCCAGCTGCGCGCGGGCAGATGGGTGGTGACGGCCAGTCCGTGTGCGGTGAATGCGTCGGCCAGGCCGGTGCCCAGGACGTCGCGGGCGTGGGGTCGTTCGGCGAGCCGCATGTAGGTCTCGAAGATGGTGCGGGCGGTGGGTGGTGGGTCGAGGTCGATGGCGATGACCTGGCCGGCGAGACGTAGAACGCGGATGGCTTCGTCGATGGCGCGGTGGCGGATGTCGGTGGGCAGTTCGTGCCAGCCGAACACGCTCATCACCACGTCGAAGGTGTCATTGCCGAACGGCAGTGCGGCGGCGTCACCTTCATGCAGCGCCACGGTACCGATCCCGGCGCGGGTGAGGTAGCGGCGGCCGACGGCCAGCATTTCCGGGGAGATGTCGAGGCAATCCACTCGTGTGCTCGGGGATTTGCGGGCGAGCAGGCGGGCGGCGTAGCCGGTGCCGCCGCACAGTTCGAGCACTCGTTTCGGTTTCTGGTCGGCGACGAGCTGGGCGAGCCGGTCATGGGGTCGGCCGGGGATGAACCGGTTGCCGGCTTCGAACAGCGGTCCGGCCAGGGCGAATTTGAGCCGGTTGCGGCCCCAGGGGCGGCTCATGTCGGCTGCCGTTCACTGGCGGTGACCGGGAGTGTCGATGTGTAAGTGCTTGGGGTGGTGGTGAATTGGTGGGCGCAGTCGGTCGAGCAGAACCACCAATCCCGGTCCTGGTAGCGGCGTCGCGCCCGGGCGGTTTCCGGGTTGATCCGCATGCCGCAGGCCGGGTCGCGGGGGTAGCGGGCCTCGGTCAGGGCCAGCGTGTGTAGCGGAATCGGGGTGGTGATGCTGCGCAGCGGCGGAGCACCGATCGCTGGGGTGGACAGGCCTTGTCGGGTAGCGGCAGCCGCGATCGGGTCGGTGATCACGGCGTGGCCGGCCCCGGCGAGTGCGGTGATGCGGGCGGCGATGTTGACGGTGTGGCCGAACACGTCGCCGCCGCGGGCGATGACGGGTCCGTGATGGATTCCGGCGCGCAGCGCCAGGAACCCGTCCTCGCCGGCGACCTGCTCTGCCAGGTCGGTGAGGGTGGCCAGCATCTGGGTGGGTGTGTCGGCGGTCAACATGACCGCGTCCCCGATCGTCTTCACCAGCCTCACGCCCGGTTGTAGTGCAGCCTGTGCCAGGTCGGCAAGCCGCGCGGCGAGCTGGGCGGCTTCGTGGTCGCCGCAGATTTCGGTGAGGATGCTGTAGCCGGCCAGGTCGACAAACGCCGCCGTCGCCTCGACCGTGTCGAAGTCAGGTGTAGTGTCGGGCAGCATCATTGGTCTCATCTCTGGTGCGGCCGAGCCACGGTAGGAAGCGCCCCACTCGGGTGGTGTAGTCGCGGTAGGTGTGGCCGTGGACGCGGCGCAGGTAGGGCTCTTCCACTTCGCGCACCTGCAGCTGGATGCCGGCGATCGCGATCAGCAGGCCGGCGATCGCTATCGGGTTGGGCACCATCAGCGTCAGGCCGGTCAGGGTGAGCAGCAGTGTGGTGAAGATCGGGTTGCGCACAATCGCGAACGGGCCGCCGGTGACCAGCTCGGTGCGTTCGGTCTCATCAACCCCGATCCGCCACGAGGCCCCCAACCCCAGCTGGGCCTGCAAGGTCAGCCCGATGCCCACCACCGCAACCGCGATCCCAGTCGCATGAACCAGCAGATGGTCGGCGAAACGCAGTGGGGCGAGCCCGGCCAGGGCCGCCGCTGGGGCGCCGACGCCGACCAGCAGATAGCCCACGTCGGCGAGCGCGAGCGCCCACCATTCCAGGGTGCCGTCGGGCCGCCAACCCCGCCGGTTGCCGCTGTCGCCGATGCGGGCCAGCTGGATCCGGCGCCGACAGGCCCCGATCACCAGCATCAACATCGCGAACAGGCCCAGTGCAGTCAGTGCCATCGCCTGCTCCTTCCCGGTCGGCCCGTCCCCGCCCTGCGTCCTCATCCATCGGGTTGTATCGATGTTGGCGGGGTTGACCGATCAATAGTGTTGGACGCTATCATCGTCGTGTGGCGATGAAAAGTGGTTCGGTCGATCCCGCGATGTGCGGGAATGTGGATGCGGCGACGGCGTTGTTTCACAGCCTCTCGGATGGCACCCGGTTGGCGATCCTGCGCCGGCTGGCGGTCGGTGAGGCGCGGGTGGTGGATCTGACCGGCGAGTTGGGGTTGGCGCAGTCGACGGTGTCGGCGCATCTGGCGTGCCTGCGCGACTGCGGGCTGGTGGATTTCCGGCCGCAGGGCCGCGCCTCGGTGTATCGGCTGGCCCGCCCGGAACTACTGGACATGTTGCGGGCCGCCGAAGCTGTCTTGGAGGCCACCGGCAACGCGGTGGCGTTGTGCCCCAACTACGGCCACCCGACTGAGCGGAAGAAGGTTGCGCGATGAGTGAGGCGTGCGGCTGCGGCAGCGACGACCGCCCCGGCGAGGACGAGCAGGAACCCGAACGGCTTTGGGAGATCACCGAACTGCGCGCCGCCGCGGTGGCGGGCGTGGTGCTTTTGGCCGGCTATGTGGTCGGCTGGTCCGGCGGCCCCCATGCGGTCGAAATCGGCCTGTATGCGCTCGCCTTGGTGATCGGTGCCTACACGTTCGTGCCTTCGACGCTGCGCCGGCTGGCGCAGGGCAAGATCGGGGTCGGCACGCTGATGACGATCGCCGCGGTCGGCGCGGTGATCCTCGGCGAGGTCGGCGAGGCCGCCATGCTGGCGTTCCTGTTCTCCATCAGCGAGGGCCTCGAAGAATACTCCCTCGCCCGCACCCGCCGAGGTCTGCGGGCGTTGTTGTCGCTGGTGCCCGATGAGGCCACCGTGCTCCGCGACGGTACCGAAACCACCATCGCCCCAGCAGAGTTGGCAGTGGGTGACCGGATGCTGGTCAAGCCCGGCGAACGCGTCGCCACCGACGGCACGATCGTGTCGGGGCGCACGGCGCTGGATGTTTCGGCCATCACCGGCGAATCCGTGCCGGTAGAGGCCGGGCCCGGTGATGAGGTGTTCGCCGGGTCGATCAACGGCACCAGCGTGCTGGAGGTTGAGGTCACGTCCACTGCTGCTGACAACTCGTTGGCCCGCATCGTGGCGATCGTGGAGGCCGAGCAGTCCCGCAAGGGCGAAGCCCAGCGCCTGGCCGACCGCATCGCCAAACCCCTGGTCCCCGCGATCATGATCGCCGCGGTCCTCATCGCCGCCATCGGCAGCGTGTTGGGCGATCCGCTGGTGTGGATCGAACGTGCCCTGGTGGTGTTGGTGGCGGCCTCTCCTTGCGCGCTGGCGATCTCGGTGCCGGTCACGGTGGTCGCCGCGATCGGCGCGGCTAGCAAGCTCGGTGTCTTGGTCAAGGGCGGGGCGGCGCTGGAAGCCCTGGGCGCGGTCCGCACGATCGCGCTGGACAAGACAGGCACCCTGACCGCCAACGCACCCACCGTCATCGACGTCGCCACCACCAACGGCGCCACCCGCGAGCACGTGCTGGATGTGGCGACGG
>NZ_LZJD01000155.1:0-31051 GCF_001666875.1 Mycobacterium sp. E802 | reverse complement strand
GCGACTTCTCAGCGACAATCGCCTCTCAGGCACCAGAGGCACCGTTCGCCACGAGGCCACTGTTTACTCACGTCACCGAAGCCCCAAAAAGCCCACCCGCCACGGGTTTTGGGTTGTCCAGCTACCAGCGACAGTGTCGCTGGCAACCGGGCACTGGGCAGGTGAGGCCCATGAGACGGGAGGTGTCCGTGTGCCAAAAACGACGAGCGACAATGGGATTGGTGAGGCGTCACGATACCGGTGTGGCGATTGTCGCTGAGAAGTCGCGGATAGGCGGGCAGACCGGCACCCCACACGACACGCCAAGGCGATGCGTGTAGTGCCGAGCTGATCGACACGTCAGGCCGGGTTTTCGCCGGCGAGGGGTGGTCATTTCCTGTTCTGGTAACCCGCGGTAAGCCAGTAGACGGTGCGATCCAGACTGGGCAGGATGTCGGTGATCTCGATCTCGCCGGCGGTGAACCGTCCCACGAGCCCGAACACCAGGCTCGTCACGATGCTGTCGAGATCGTCGACGAATGCCTCGTCGACTCCATCCAGGATGGTCAGGCCGGCGGGCACCACGGCGTCGAGCCCACGGCGCACCAGGCGGTCCCCACCCGGAGCTGCCCTGGCTCGCGAGTAGGCCCGCAACATGTCCGGGTGCTTCTCCCACGGCTCGAACAGGGTGCGGAACATCCGCATCAGGGCCTCATACAGGGACTCCCCCGGCTCACGCACCTGTCCGGACACGCCCGAGTACCGGTTCTCAGCCATCCAGGAATCCAGCGCGGCCAGGATCAGCTCGTCACGGGTGGAGTACCGCTTGTAGATCGTGGCCAGGGACGTCTTGGCCCGCCGCGCCACCTCACGCAGCTGCACGCCGTCATAGCCCTCGGTCTCGAGGAGTTCGACGACGATGTCGAGGATCCGATCGCGTTCTTCTGCCACTTCGAAATCATCCTTGCCGCCGTGGTGTAACCAGGTTACCGTACCTGGGTAACACGGTTACACCCATTCGGCAAAGCGAGGATCAATGGGCAATCTGGACGGAAAAGTCGCCTTCATCACCGGGGTCGCCCGAGGTCAGGGCCGCAGTCATGCGGTCACGCTGGCCGGCGAAGGCGCAGCGATCATCGGTGTCGACGTCTGTGCCGACATCGCCTCCAACCCGTACCCCATGGCCAGCCGTGACGAGCTCGACGAGACGGTCGCCCTGGTCGAGGCAGCGGGCGGCAAGATGCTCGGCACCGTCGCCGACGTGCGCGACTTCCACGCACTCAAGAGCGCCGTCGACTCCGGCGTCGAGCAGTTCGGCCGGCTGGACATCGTGCTGGCCAACGCCGGCATCGCACCGACCGCGTTCCGGGAGGTGACGATCGACGAGGACCTCGCGATGTGGACCGATGCGATCGGGGTCAACCTGGTCGGCTCATTCCACACCGCCAAGGCCGCGATCCCCCACCTGATCGAGGGTGGACGCGGCGGATCCATCGTGTTCACCAGCTCCACCGCCGGGCTGCGCGGCTTCGGCGGATCGCAGGGCGGTGGCCTGGGCTACGCGGCATCCAAGCACGGCATCGTGGGATTGATGCGTACCTTGGCCAATGCCCTTGCCCCGCACAACATCCGGGTCAACACCGTGCATCCGACCGCGGTGAACACCATGATGGCCGTCAACCCGGCGATGACGGCGTTCCTGGAGAACTACCCCGATGGGGGACCGCACCTGCAGAACCCACTTCCGGTGGAACTGCTTGAGCCCCAGGACATCAGCGCGACGATCAGCTACCTGGTCTCCGACGCTGCCAAATACGTCACCGGGGTCACCCTCCCCGTCGACGCCGGCTTCACGAACAAGCTCTGATGGGGCGCGTCACCGGCAAGCGCGTGCTGATCACCGGCGCAGCACGCGGCATGGGCCGAAGCCACGCGGTACGTCTGGCCGAGGAAGGTGCCGACGTGATCCTCGTCGACATCTGCGAGTCACTGCCCGAGGTGGAATATCCCCTGGCCACCCGCGACGACCTCGACGAAACCGCCCGTCTGGTAGGCGAATTGGGTCGCCAGGCACTCACCTATGTGGTCGACGTCCGCGACGGCGCAGCGTTGAGCGCCGCGGTGGCCGACGGTGTCGAGAAGCTCGGCGGCCTGGACGCCTCGGTCGCCAACGCCGGGGTGCTGACCGCCGGTACCTGGGACAGCACCACCGCCGAACAGTGGCGCACCGTCGTCGACGTGAACCTGATCGGCACCTGGAACACCTGTGCGGCCGCGCTGCCGCATCTGGTGGAACGCGGCGGCAGCCTGATCAACGTCAGTTCGGTGGCCGGAGTCAAAGGCTCACCGCTGCACACGCCCTACACGGCATCGAAACACGGGGTGGTCGGGCTCAGCCGTGCTCTCGCCAACGAGCTTGCCGCAGTGAATGTTCGGGTCAACACCGTGCATCCCACCGGCGTCGCCACCGGGCTGCGACCCGACACCCTGCACACCCTGATCCACGAGACCCGTCAAGACCTGGGCCCGATTTTCCAGAACGCGCTGCCGATCCAGATGACCGACGCCCTCGACATCAGCAACGCCGTGCTGTTCCTGATCTCCGACGAGGCCCGCCACGTCACCGGGCTGGAGTTCAAGGTTGACGCCGGGGCGACGATCCGATGACCGCCGCCGACACCCGAACCGAGCGCGGCCGGCGGGAGTTCGCCGAGGTGATGACGTTCGAGGCGCCCGCAGATAGCAGCCCGGCGACCGCGAACCTCATCGACTTCGTGTTCGCCGAGGTGTGGCCGCGCCCCGGGTTGTCCCGCCGCGACCGGCGGTTCGTCACGCTGGCCTGCGTGGCGGCGGCCGACGCCGAGGGACCACTGCGTGACCACGTGTACGCCGCCCTCAACAGCGGGGACGTGTCCATCGTCGAAATGCGGGAAGCCGTCCTGCATTTCGCGGTGTACGCGGGCTGGCCCAAGGCCTCGTGGTTCAACATGATGGTCGACGAGCAGTGGGACCGCATCCACCGCGAACGCGGGCTGACCCCGCCCGCACCCGAGCCGCTGCTGCCGCTGCCCACACCGAGCGATCCGGAAGAACGACTGGTCTGCGGCGAGCAGTCCTTCCGGGACATCAACTGCATCCCGTTCGCCCCGACCCGGGACAACCCGTACTCCGGGGCGGGCATCCTCAACTTCGTCTTCGGAGAGATGTGGCTGCGGCCCGGACTCGGTATGAAGGAACGCCGCCTGGTGACGGTGGCCTGCGTGGCCTTTCAGGATGCGCCGCTGCCGATCCTCAGCCACGTCTATGCCGCGCTCAAGAGCCGCGATGTCTCATTCGAGGAAATGGATGAACTCGCACTGCATTTCGCGGCTTACTACGGATGGCCCAAGGCATCGAACCTCAACCAGGTGATCCGGGAACAGCAGCAACGTGTGCTCGAGGAAGAGAACGCCGAGGCATGAAGTTCGAGCACATCTACCCGGCGACCGGCCAGCCGAACGGGACCGTGGACCTGGCCGGAGCCGCCGAGATCGACGAAGCGGTGACCGCCGCCGCAAGGGCGCAGCGGAAGTGGGTCTCACTGACCGTCGACCGGCGCCGCGACCTGCTGATCGACCTGGCCGACGTGGTGCACGAGCACCTCGACGAGCTCGCGAAGCTCAACGTGGCCGACTATGCGGTGCCGATCTCGTTCGCCGGCACCGCAATGCTTCTGGAGCGGTTCCTGCGACATTTCGCGGGTTACGCCGACAAGCCGCACGGGGTGACGACACCGGTCAACGGGTCGTTCGACATCAATCTCGTCGAGCGTGAGCCCTATGGCGTGGTCGGCGTCATCACGCCGTGGAACGGCTCCCTGGTCGTCACCGGATCGTGTGTCGCGCCGGCGCTGGCCGCCGGCAATGCCGTCGTCCTCAAACCCTCCGAGCTCGCGCCGTTCGCGGCACTGCGCTTCGGCGAATTGTGTCTCGAGGCCGGGCTGCCCCAGGGACTGGTGACTGTCGCCCCGGCCGACGCCGAGGGCGGCGAGGCCCTGGTCCGTCATCCCGGCATCGGCAAGATCGCCTTCACCGGCGGCGGTGGTACGGCACGCAAGGTACTGCAGTCTGCCGCAACGAATCTCACGCCGGTGGTCACCGAGTTGGGGGGCAAATCCGCCAATCTCATCTTCGCCGACGCCGATCTCGACCTGGCCGCCACGCTGTCGGCCCACCAGGGCCCGCTCATGCAGTCAGGACAGAGCTGCGCATGCGCGAGCCGGATACTGGTCCACGATGCGGTCTACGACGAATTCCTGGAGAAGTTCCTCGCCGTCATCGGTTCCGCTAACATCGGCGACCCGATGGATCCCGCGACCACGTTCGGACCGGTGATCAGCCAGTCCGCCGCCGACCGGATCCTGGCCGCCGTCGATACCGCGGCGTCCAACGGTGCGGGTGAATTGCTGATGGGCGGCAAGCGGATCGATGGCAAGGGCTATTACGTCGAACCGACGGTTTTCGGCGATGTGGACAACTCCTCGGAACTCGCGCAACTGGAGACCTTCGGACCGGTCGTCTCGGTGATGCGGTTCCGCGAGGAAGACGAGGCGGTGCGGATCGCCAACGACACCCCATATGGCCTGAACGCCTTCGTCCAGACGACCGATCTCAACCGTGCCCATCGAGTGGCCCGTCGGCTGGAATCCGGATCGGTGTGGATCAACCAGTTCAGCGACATCTCACCCCAGGGTCCGTACGGCGGTTACAAGCAGAGCGGCTCGGGCCGGACCGGCGGCATCGAGGGCCTCAACGAGTTTCAGCAAGTAAAGAACATCCGGATCGCCGTGCGTTGATACGGTTTTTTCGATGAAGTTCAGGTTCACTCCTGGCCGCCGAAACGACCGCCGAGTGGTGCCCCGAGATGACCCTGTCGGTACCGATCGCGCGGGCCGCACGGCACTGCACTACGCCGTCACCAACGACCCGGTTGGCCTCAATTACACGGCCGCCCTCAAAGACCCGCAGCTCGCGGCCGAGAACTTCCGGATCGGCAACCAGTTTCGGACCGAGAACACCACGCGACTACTCGCGTTGGGGGCTGACGTCAACGCCGTCGACAACGTCGGGATGACGCCGCTGCACTTCGCCGCCCAGAGCGACAGCATCGACATCGTGAAGATCCTGCTCGAAGCGAACGCGAACGTGAACGCTGTCGCCGAAGACGGCTGCACGCCGCTCTATCAGGCCGTGCGCAATACGACCGGGAAACGTGCCGACATCGTGGCGGTGCTGATGGCCGCCGGAGCCGACCCCACGATCGACGACGGCAACGGGCCGGCCGTGCTGAGGTTCATCGCGCGCGTCGGCGATGGCGAACTGAGGGACCTGATGGCCGAGTACGGGCGCACCGTGCGCTGATTTCCCGGCTCCGGTTGACGTGGGCCACACCACACCCCACAATAACCGTCATGTTCGGTCAGAAATCCACATCGACGGTCAGCCGTGCTGCCGGTTGAACGTCACGAGGCGATCGTCGAGGCGGTAGGCACCGCGCAAGCGATCAGCACCGACGAACTCGTCCGGCGCCTCGGGGTATCAGCCGAGACGATCAGGCGTGACCTGGCCCTTCTCGAAGAACGAGGCGAGCTGCGTCGGGTCCACGGCGGTGCCGCCGCCGTCTCCGATCATCGCCCCATCGAGCCGTCCTACTCCGAACGCACGATGATCCGGCACCAGGCCAAGGCACAGCTGGCCCGGGTGGCCGCCGGTCTGCTGGAGAACGGGCAGACCGTCATCATCGACATCGGGACGACGGCCGTCGCAGCAGCCCGGGCGATCCCCCGCGGCTTCACCGGCACCGTGATCACCCCCTCGCTGCCGGTCGCGGTGGAACTCGCCGACCGCCCCGGAATCGAGGTGCTGCTGGCCGGCGGCCGGGTCCGGGCCGGGGATCTGGCCTGCTCGAATGCGCACACCAAGAGCTTCTTCACCGACGTCTACGCCGACATCGCCCTGCTGGGCTCCGGCGGTGTCGACGCGGCCGCTGGGCTCACCGATTTCCATCTCGACGAGATCGACGTGCGTCGCACGATCATCGCCAACAGCGCCCGCAGCTACATCCTCGCCGACTCGTCCAAGCTCGGGAAGGTGGCGCCCTACCGGGTCTGTGACCTGAGCGCGGTCGACGGCGTGATCACCGACGAGAACACCGACCCGGCCGTGGCCGCGGCCCTGGAGGAGACGGGAGGTGTGGTCATGCCGGCGCGGCCGGCAAGCGCCTGAAACGGGTGCGGGCGACGTTGCAGCGCCGCCCGCGGACCGAGCCATTCCTTCGCGAAACAGACAATTCCCGCAGAAAGCCCGATCGATGACAAATTCTTCCATATCGGCCTACGGCTATACCGAGACGTTGGAACGCGGCACCGGCAAGTTCGCCTCGTTTGCCGTGGCCTTCGCGTTCGTCTCCATCGCCACCGGCATCTTCACCACGTACGGCAGTGTGCTGAGCAGCTCCGGCCCCTTGGGGATCTGGACCTGGCCCTTCGTGATCGTCGGCCAGGTGGCCGTGGCGCTGTTGCTCGGCTCGCTGGCCGCGCGCATCCCGGTGACCGGCTACGCCTACCAGTGGGTGTCACGGCTGGCCAACCCCATCCTGGGCTGGATCACCGGCTGGATCTCGTTCACGTTCCTGGCGATCGTCGTGGTGGCAGTGGATTACACCGTGGCGGCCACCGTGGTGCCGGCCCTGTTCGACTTCCAGGGCACCGCGCTCACCGGATTCCTGATCACCGCCGGAGTGCTGCTGCTGCAGGCGCTGCTGGTCGGGCTGTCGACCAAGTGGACCGAGCGGGTCAACAACTTCGCCGTCACGGCTGAGCTGATCGGAATGGTGGCCCTGGTGGTGCTGCTGTTCATCGTCGGGGTGATCGCGCACAAGCTCTCCGTCGGAAACCTGTTCTCCCGCGGCGACATTCCGGCCGAGGGGTACTGGAACTTCGGCACCGCCACCTCGGTGGGACCGTGGATGCTCGGCTTCCTGCTCGGCGCCTTCACCATCGTCGGCTTCGAGTCGGCGGCCAACCTGGCCGAGGAGACCAAGCGGCCCGAAATCGTGGTGCCGCGGGCCATGTGGCAGGCCGTGCTGGCCTCTGGCGTGCTGGGCTTCCTGTTCCTGTTGGTGGTCACCGCTGCCGTCGACAACCCCACCGCACTGGCTCAGTCGGGTACTCCGATCGCCGACGTCATCCGCGACATCCTCGGCTCTTTCGTCGGCACCGCACTGCTCGTGTTGGTGGCGATCGCGATCTTCGCCTGCGGGCTGGTGATCCTGATGAGCGGTGTGCGCCTGGTCTGGGCGATGTCGCGGGATCAGCGGTTCCCGGGATGGCAAATCCTGCACAAGGTTTCACCGCGGTTCCGCACCCCGGCCAACGCCACCGTGTTCATGGCGGCCACCTCCGCAGTGATCCTCGGCATCTTCTCGACGAGCACCGACGCCTTGTTCAAGCTGTTCTCCGCGGCGACGCTGCTGCCGGCGTCGATCTACGCCATCACCATCGTGTTGTACATCGCGACCCGTAAGAAGCTGCCCGCCAGCGCCGGGTTCAGCCTGGGCCGCTGGGAAGTTCCGGTTCTGGTGGTCGCCGTGGTGTGGCTGGTGTTCGAACTGTCGCTGTTCCGCGATGCCTCATTCAAAGATCCGTGGCTCTACGTCCTGGCGATGGTGGCCATCGGCGCGGTCTACCTCGGGTACCTCCTGATCACCCGTGGCCGCGACGGCCTCAAGATGCCCGCGATGGCGTCGATAGATGCCGAACTGGACGCCGTGAAATGACGGTACTGGCCATCGACCAAGGCACGTCGGGGACCAAGGCGATCGTCGTCGACCCCGAACAGGGCGTGGTCGGCTTGGCCGAGGTGGCGGTACACCCGCGTTACCTTGACGGCGGCGGCGTCGAGCAGGATCCGGCAGAACTGCTGGAGTCCGTGCTCGGCGCCGGGCGCGCCGCGCTCGAGCAGGCCGACCGCCCGATCGACGCGGTCTCGCTGGCCAACCAGGGCGAGACCGTGCTGGCCTGGGATCCGGGCACCGGCCGTCCCCTGACCCAGGCGATCGTGTGGCAGGACCGACGCGCCGAGACCCTGTGTGCCGACCTGGCCGAGCACGCCGAGATGCTGGCCACCCGAACCGGATTGGTGCTCGACCCGTACTTCTCGGCACCGAAGATGGCCTGGCTGCGGCGCCATGCCCCCGATGCCGGGGGTGTCGTGACGACGTCCGATACCTGGTTGCTGCATCAGCTCACCGGTGAGTTCGTCACCGACGCCACCACCGCCAGTCGGTCGGCCGTCGTCGAGCTCGGCGCCAAGGACTGGAGCCCGGAGTTACTGTCGGTGTTCGGTCTCGACGACGAACGTCTGCCCCGGATCGCGGCCAACGACGAGATCATCGGCACCACATCGACTTTCGGTGCCGAGGTACCGGTCGGCGGGATCGTGGTGGACCAGCAGGCCGCACTGCTGGCCGAGGCGTGCCTGGAACCGGGCATGGCCAAGTGCACATTCGGCACGGGCGCGTTCCTGCTGTCCAACACCGGGACCGACCCCGTCCGCTCCACCGCGGGACTGACCTCCTCGGTGGCCTGGCGGCTGGGCGGCGTGGACTCGTTCTGCATCGACGGCCAGGTCTACACCGCGGCATCGGCGGTCAAGTGGCTGACGTCCCTCGGCGTGATCAGCGGCGCGGCCGAGATGGACCGCGTCGCCGCGTCGGACAACGCCGGCGTGCTGTGTGTGCCCGCGCTGGCCGGATTGGCCGCGCCGTGGTGGAAATCCCATGCCACCGCGACCATCTCGGGTATGACGCTGTCCACCGGACGCGGACATGTCGTGCTCGCGGTGTTGCAGGGCATCGCCGCGCAGGTCGCCGAGCTGGTTTCGGCGATCGACGCGGACGCCGCGGCACTGACCCGGCTGCGGGTCGACGGTGGGCTCACCCAGTCCACGGTGCTGATGCAGGCCTGCGCGGACATTCTGCAAGTGCCCGTCGAGGTGTACCCGTCGGCGCACGCCACCGCGCTGGGTGCCGCTGCACTGGCCCGGCTCAGCCTGACACCCGAACAGTCGGTGCGCGACGTCGTCACCGACTGGACACCGTCGGGGTGTTACGAGCCCCGATGGCGCCCGGAGCGCGCCGACGAATTCCGTTCGGCCTGGCGCGATCTGGCTGAAACCACGTACCACCAGGAGATTTCATGACCCCCCTGACCTCCGACGGCTACGACGTCGTGGTCATCGGAGCCGGCATCGTCGGCTCCGCCATCGCCCGTGAACTGTCCGGATACCAACTGTCGGTAGCCCTGCTCGAAGCCCGCGACGACGTGGGCGACGGCACCAGCAAGGCCAACACCGCGATCCTGCACACCGGCTTCGACGCCAAGCCCGGCACGCTGGAATCGGCCATGGTCAGCCGCGGCTATCGGCTGCTGTCCGACTATGCGGCCCACACCGGAATCCCGGTCGAACACACCGGAGCGATCCTGGTGGCCTGGGACGACGAACAACTCGACGCACTGCCCGGACTGAAGGAGAAGGCCGAGGCCAATGGCTACCACCGGTGCGAGATCGTCGATGCTGCAGCGGTGTACACCGCGGTCCCCGCTCTGGGGCCGGGCGCACTCGGCGGGCTCACCGTGCCCGACGAGTCGATCATCTGCACCTGGACGGTGAACCTGGCGCTGGCCACCGACGCGGTCAACCGCGGCGCCGCGTTGCTGACCAATCATCGGGTCGAGCGCGTCGAGATCGGTGACCAGGTCACCACTTTGCACACCTCCGCCGGAGCTGTGCGCACGCGCTGGGTGGTCAACGCGGCCGGGCTCGGCGCCGATGTCATCGACGGTCTGTTCGGCTTCTCGCGCTTCACGGTCACCCCGCGTCGCGGCGAGCTGATCGTCTACGACAAGCTGGCCCGACCGCTGGTCGACAAGATCGTCTTGCCCGTGCCGACCTCGCGCGGAAAAGGTGTCCTGGTCAGTCCCACGATCTACGGCAACGTCATGCTCGGTCCTACCTCTGAGGATCTGACCGACCGCACGGCCACCGGCACCTCGGAGAACGGTTTCGAGTTCCTGCTGGAGAAAGGCCGCGGGCTGATGCCCCGGCTGCTCGACGAGGAGGTCACCGCGACCTACGCCGGGCTGCGGGCCGCGATCGACCACGGTGATTACCTGATCGACGCCGATCCGGCGCAGCACTATCTGTTGGTCGGCGGCATCCGCTCCACCGGGCTGACCGCAGGGATGGCCATTGCCGAATATGCTTGTGAGCAATTGGTTTCGGCCGGCCTGGAATTGACCCCGGCTTCCGACCTGCCCGACCCGCCGCGCATGCCGAACCTCGGCGAGGCGTTTCCCCGCCCCTACCAGCAGGCCGAGAAGATCAAGGCTGATCCGGCCTACGGCCGCATCGTGTGCTTCTGCGAACGCGTCACCGAAGGGGAATTGCGCGATGCCTGCCACTCCGTGATCCCACCGGCCGCGCTGGAGGGGCTGCGCCGACGCACCCGGGTGATGAACGGCCGTTGCCAGGCCTTCTTCTGCGGCGCCGAGGTGCAGTCCGTGTTCGAGCGGGAACGTCAGGAGATCAACAAGTGAGCACCTATGACGTCGCGATCGTCGGTGGTGGCCCGGCCGGCCTGACCGCCGCAGCCGAGCTCGCCGGCTCCGGAGTGAATACCGTTGTACTGGAACGGGAATCCGCGGCCGGCGGTATCCCACGGCACAGTGACCACCCGGGCTACGGCATCCGCGACATGAAGACCTTCATCGGCGGGCCGGCATACGCTCGTCGCCTGGTCCGCGAGGCCACCGCGGCGGGCGCGGAGATCCGCACCGCCACGATGGTCACCGGTTGGGCCGGCGACAGGTCTCTGGAGCTCACCTCACCCGCGGGGCGCGAACAACTCGACGCCCGCGCGGTCATCCTGGCCACCGGTGCCCGCGAGCGGCCCCGGCCGGCCCGGATGATCCCCGGCGACCGGCCCGGTGGCGTCTACACCACCGGGCAGCTGCAGAACACCGTGCACCTGCAGCACCGCAGCGTGGGCACGCGCGCGGTGATCGTCGGTGCCGAACTGGTCAGCTATTCGGCGGTGCTCACGCTCAAACACGCCGGATGCGAAACCGTCTTGATGACAAGCGAATACCCCTCCTCCGAGGCATACGCGGTGTTCAACCTAGCCGGCCGCACTCCACTGCTGGGTGTGGAGGTTGCCACCACCACCCGGGTGGTTCGTATCATCGGCAAGGGCACCGTCGTCGGCGTGGAGATCGAGAACACGCGCACCGGAGCCCGCCGCATCGTGGCTTGCGACACCGTGGTGTTCACCGGTGACTGGATTCCCGACCACGAGCTGGCCCGCTCCGCCGGGCTCGACATGGATGCGAAGAGCCTGGGGCCCGTCGTCGATACCGCGTTGCGGACCAGCCGCGACGGTGTGTTCGCGATCGGCAACCTGCTGCACCCGGTGGACACCGCCGACATCGCCGCGCTCGACGGTCGCCACGTGGCCGCCCAGGTGCGTTGCTACCTGGGTGGCGCAACCACGCCCGACGAAGGGGTCCGCATCGAGGCCGATGCGCCGCTGCGCTGGGTCGCCCCCGGCCTACTGCGCCCCGGCGACCCTGCACCGGCCCGGCACCGGCTGCTGCTGTGGACTGACTCCCTGGTGCGAATCCCGAAAGTGGTTGCGCGCCAGGATGGCCGGGTCATCGGTCGCAAAACCCTGCTCTGGCCGGCCTCACCCGGGCGGGTGTTCCGGGTGCCGTCGAGCATCCTCGACGCGGTCGATTTCCGCGGCGGGCCGGTCAGCCTTTCGCTTCGGTGAAGGTGATGTGCAGTTCGGTCAGGCCGCGCAGCAGGAACGTCGGCTCGTAGCTGTAGCTGCGCTGCCCGGCCGGACCGTGTGCGGACTCGTCGATGGCGATGTCGCGCAACCGTTCCAGCAGACGGGCCACGGTGATCTGGCCTTCGACCCGGGCCAGCGGCGCCCCGGCGCAGGTGTGGATGCCACGCCCGAAGGCGATGTGCTCCCGCACATTCGGACGGTCGATGCGGAACTGATCGGGGTTTTCGAACTTGCGCGGATCCCGGTTGGCCGCGCCCAGGCACAGCATCAGCACGGTGCCGGCCTTGATGGGCACGCCGCCGAGCGTGGTGGTCTTGCGGCACAACCGGAAGTCGATCTTGGTGGGGCTCTGGATGCGCAGGGCCTCCTCAATGAAAGCCGGGATCTGGTCAGGGTTCTCGCGCAGCTGTTGCTGGAACTCCGGCCGGTCCCCCAGCGTCTGCACCGCGGCGCTGAGCAGTTTGGTCACGGTCTCCTGGCCGGCGGCGAACAGGAACGTCGCCGGGCGGACCACCTCAAGCAGCTCCGGAATCGATCCGTCCGGGTACGTCGCGGCAGCCATCCCGCCGAGCACGTCGTTGCGCGGATGCTCACGTCGCTCGGCGATGTATCCGCTGAACTTGTCGTCCAGATACTGCAATGGGTTGAGCCCCACCGCTTCGCCGTCGAGCGCTCCGACCCGGCTGCCCGGCCGCTGGCCCGCGCCCAGGGCCAGGCGGAACTCGGCCCGGTCATCCTCGGGCACGCCGAGCAAGTCGGTGATGGCCAGCGTGGCAAACGGTTTGGCGTACTCCGAGAGGAACTCGCAGCGACCGTTGGTGATGAATTCGTCGAGCTGGCTGTCAGCCAGCTGCCACATGTAGTCCTCGTTCTCCTTGAGCCGGCGCGGGGTGAGCAACCTGCTCAGCAGCGAGCGGGCGCGCTCGTGCTGCGGCGGGTCCATCACCACCATGTGCTCGAAGATCGGGAACTCGTGACGATGCGCCTCGATCTGTTCGGTGATGTCGTCACCCTCGGGCTCGAACGGCAGCGGCGGGAACGGGCCACCGATCGCGTTGACCGCCGAAAACGAGTCGTGGTCCTTGAAGGCCGCCATCACTTCCTGATAGCCGGTCACCGCCACCACGCCGTGGTGTGGCTCGGTGAACACCGGCCCGTTGCTGCGCAGGTACTCGTAGTACTCGTAAGGATCCTGGGCGACAGCGGGGTCGGCGAAATAGTCGACTGAGGCGAGATCGGTCATGGCTCAGTGGCCTTTCGTGCTGGTGGCAAGGAGGCTGATCGCCTGACGCGGGCACGCGTCGACGGCGGATTTGACGGTGTCCCAGGTGTGTTCATCCCACTGTCCGTCCGGCTGGACAGCGCCGGCCACCTCGTCGTCGGACAGGTCGAACACCTCGGGGGCCAGTTGGATGCACAGTGCGTGGCCCTCGCACAGGCCGGCGTCCACCCGGACCATGGTTTCGCTGGTGTCGTGCATTTTCCCTCAGTTCTGAATTTGATCAATCGATCAAACCGTTAAGATGGCTCATGCTTACCACCCCCGGCCAGCAGCGGTCAAGGATCGCTGCCGGACGCAAATTTCTCTTGTCGGGCAATGATTTTCGGAGGATGCGCTGATGCCGGCGGCACGGGGCGCCAAGGGCAAGGACGCGGGCACCCGCAAGCGGCTGATCGAGGCAACCGCCCAGGTCATCCGGGACGAGGGATATGCCGCCGCCACCACTCGAAGGATCGCGGCCGTAGCAGGCGTGCGCTCGGCGCTGGTGTACTACTACTTCGACACCCTCGACGACCTGTTCGTCGCGGTGGTGCGTAGCGGGGCCGACGCGGCGCTGGCCCGGATGCGCGAGGCCGTGACGAACGACGATCCGCTGCGGGCCCTGTGGCTGATCAATTCCGACTCCCGCGTCACCGGACTCAACACCGAGTTCATGGCATTGGCCAACCACCGCAAGGCAATCGGTGCCGAACTCAAGGCGTACTCCGAGCGGGTTCGCGACATCGAGGCCACCGCGATGGCAGGCGTGCTGCGGGCCCACGGCGTGGACATGGAGCAGTTTCCGCCGGTGGTGATGTCGATGCTGCTCACCCAGTCCGCCCGCAGCCTGTGCAACGAAGAGGCGGTCGGCGTGACCGCGGGCCACGCCGAGTTCCGCGCCTTCGTCGAGCGTTTTCTGCACTGGTTCGGCAGCGACCAGACCGCTACTTGAGCATGCTGCCGGCGTCCACGGTGACCGGCAGACCGGTGATGTAGCGGGCCTCGTCCGAGGCGAGGAACAGCACCGCGTTGCTGATGTCGACCGGTTCCACCCAGCCGACCGGCAGAACGTGCATCAACTGGGCCACCACGGCCATGTCGTCGGGACCCGGGGTCTCCAGATCCGGGCGGAACAGCTTCATCGTGCCCTCGTTCATGAACATCGGGGTGTTCACATTCGTCGGACACACCGAGTTGACCCGGATCGAGTGCTGGCCCAGTTCCACTGCGAAGCTGCGCATCAGGCCGATGACGCCGTGCTTGGCGGCGATGTAGTGACCGGTGTGCGGGTAGGCCTTGAGGCCACCGACCGAGCTGGTCAGGATGATCGAACCGCCGCGGCCACCGGAAAGGATATGGGGCACTGCGGCTTTGACGGACTTCCAGACACCCGACAGGTTGACACCGATCATGTCATCCCAGTCGGACTGCTTGGTCTCGTGCAGCACGTCGCCGCCGTTGCCGATCCCGGCGTTGGCCACCACGATGTCGAGGCGACCCAGCTGCTCGACACCGCTGTCGACAGCCTCCTTGAGCGCATCGAAATCACGCACGTCGACCTCGGCCGTCACGATCCGACGATCCAGACCCTTGATCAGATCCGCGGTCTCGGCCAGATCATCCGGGGTCGACGCCGGAATCGCACTCGTGTCGGTGACCGGGGCGCAGACGTCGACGGCGATGATGTCCGCACCCTCTTGCGCCAACCGCAGTGCGTGGCTGCGTCCCTGCCCGCGCGCCGCGCCGGTAACCAGGGCGACCTTGCCCTCCACCCGACCAGTCATGTGCATCCTTTCGACGTTTTGATCGATTGATCAAACAATGACAGGACTGAAGCAGGTACGTCAAGAGCGGTTTTGATCGTTTGGTAAGTGCGAACAAGCGAAACTGGGCCCCACCTTGGCAGGTGGGGCCCAGCTACGGAGTGCTACTTACGAAGACGAGGAACCGGAATCCTTCTTGGACTCCTTGGACTTGGCTTCCTTGGTCTTCTTCGATTCAGCCTTGACCTTCTTGGACTCAGCCTTGGCTTCCTTGGCCGCAGCCCTGGCTTCCTTGGCCTCCGCGGCCTTGGCCTGCCGGGCCTCCTTGGCCTCGTTGAACTTGGCCTTGATCCGATCGCCGATCTTGACCTTGCCCTTGGTCGTGTCATCAGCCTTGGCGTCGGCGGTCTTGTCGACGGCCGGTGCGCTCACCAGTCCGGCAGCAGCGTCGTCCGCGGCGGAGGAGCCTGCGTCAACGCTCGGAGCCTCTTCCTTCAGGACTTCTTCCTTGACAGGCTCAACGGCCGTCTCGACCTTTGCGGGCTCGATGGCCGGCGCCTCGACCTTGACCGGCACGAGGGTCGACTTCGCCAACTTGGTGAACGGCGAAACAGTCAGCTCGTCGGAAACCTCCTGGGCCACGGCGATCGTCCGTGCCGCATCCGTCTCGGAGGTGACCTCCGGGGTGTTGTCGATCGCCTCGGCGAAGGCCTTGGGAAGGTTCACCAGCAGGTTCTGCAGGAGGCCCGGGACGATCCGGGCCCCGCCCTGTTCGCCCGGCTCGGCCCAGGTGAGCAACGCCGGCCACTCGGAGTAGCCCACTGTGCCCGTATCCGGGTCGACGTCTGCATAGTCGAATCCGTTGAGCGCCGCGTTGACGAGGATGCCCGGCGTGTTCACCACCGCATTGATGACACCCTCGAAATCACCCGCGGCCGCGCTGGTGCTGATCGCCTCGGCAACGCGGGCCAACTCGAACACCGGGCCGCTGACCGCCGCGAAGGTGTTCTGGAACAGGGCACTGACCACCACGCTGGAGGTGAAGGTCGCCGCGACCAGATTCGTGAAGTTCTGTGCGATCTGCTCAGGGATGCCGACCATGTACTCGGTCCCGTTGCGCGGGATGCCCGAGAGGATGAACCCGGGGGCGATCAGCGAGCCAAAGGCGCCCTGGAAGGCGTACAGCATGGAGTGGTTGAACCACCGGTACGCCTCACCGATGTCACCGGCCTCGAGGGCGTCCAGCGCCATCTGCAGACGTGCCTCGCCGTTGTTACCGGACCACCAGCTCTGCAGGTTCGTGGGGATGGCCTCGAAGGCAGCGCCGAACTTCTCGGCGTAACCCAGCTGGTTTTCCACGATCTGGCTGAGCAGCGGTGCGGGGTTGGCCGCGACGGCGCCGCCGAGGTGCTGCAGGTTGCTGAAGGTCGTCTCGAACAACGAGCCGTAGACATCGAGCGGCGAGGCGGTGGCGTCCATCGAGGCCGTCAGGTCGTACGCAAGCGTCTTGGCCTGCTCGACGACCGAGGTGTTCTGGGCAACCGGGGTGACCGCGATGGCGCTGGTAGCCACCATGGCGACGCCGGCGAGAAGGAACTTGTTCTTCCGGTTCACCGATGCGGTGTCACCGGAGGAAGCAAGGGCAGGATAGGGCAACTGAGTCTCCTGAAGCTGATAATTGACTGTGGAACGACCAAAAGTTAGCTTAGGTTACTCTAAATTTCAATAGGTATGGCTACCCTGACCTACGCAGGCCCCTGGGGCGCGCTCAGCCACTCGAAAGCCCAGGTAGAACGACAATGGACCCCTCCCGGTGGAAGGGGTCCATTTGTTGCCTAGTTAAAGATCAGAGCCAGGTATCGGACGTCGTGGTGGTGAGGAACGCCTCCAGGTCGTCACGCCACTGCGCCGGGGTGTTCTTGTCCGGCTCGATCCCGGTGTACTCGCCGCGATAGAACAGCAGGGGACGCGGCTTGAGTTTCGACACCTCCGATAGTGCGTGCACGGCACCGAACACCACGAAGTGATCCCCACCGTCGTGCACGGAGTGCACCGTGCAGTCGATGTGGGCGAGGCTGCCGTCGATCACCGGCGAACCAAGCTCCGAGGGTGTCCAATCGATACCGGCGAACTTGTCCGGCGCCTTGGAACCGAACTGCGCGGACACGTGCTGCTGTTTCTCGTGCAGCATGTTCACGCAGAACTTCCTGCTGGCCTCGATGGCCTGCCAGGCGCGTGACTGCTTAGTGGGGCAGAACAACACCAACGGCGGGTCGAGCGACAGCGCGGCGAACGACTGGCAGGCAAAGCCGATCGGCACGTCGTCATGGACGGTGGTGATGACCGTGACACCGGTGCAGAACTGGCCGAGCACATTTCGGAATGTGCGGGGATCGATCGCGGCGGTGGACATGCCTACTTGAATCCGACCGAGAAGTCATGCCCCCACAGACTGACCGCGGTGGACTCCCGGGCAACCCAGTTGTCGTCGTCGACTTCGAGTCCCTCACAACCGAACTCGACGTCGAAACCGCCCGGGGTCTTCATGTAGAAGGACAGCATCTTGTCGTTGACGTGGCGGCCCAGCGTCGCCGACATCTTCACCTTGCGGCGGAGGGCCCGGTCCAGGCACAGGCCCACGTCGTCGGAGTTCTCCACCTCGACCATCAGATGCACGATGCCACTGGGCGTCTGCCCCGGCATGAACGCGACGCTGTGGTGACGGGGGTTGACGCCGAGGAAGCGCAACCACGCGGGGTCGCCATCGGCCGGCCGCCCCACCAGCTGCGGGGGCAGACGCATCGAATCCCGCAGATAGAAGCCCAGCACGTCGCGGTAGAAGTGCAGTGACTCAGCATCGTCCTTGGTGGTGAGGACGACGTGGCCCAGTCCCTGCTCTTCGGTGACGAACTTGTGCCCGTAGGGGCTGACCACACGCCGGTGTTCCAGGGCGACACCATGGAACACCTCGAGCCGGTTGCCCGACGGATCCTCGAAGATGATCATCCCGTCGACCCGACGATCGGCGAGCTCGGCAGCCGTGGCCTCTTTGTACGGTGTCCCGTTGGCCTCGAGGCGAGTCCGGATGTCCTGCAGCTCAGCGGCATTCGCCGTCTCCCAGCCGGACTCCAGCAGCCGGTCATGCTCACCGGGGACGATCACCAGCCGCGCCGGGAACTCGTCCATCCGCAGGTACAGCGCACCTTCGGTCTTGCCGGACCCCTCGACCATGCCGAGGACCTTGAGCCCGTATTCACGCCAGGCGGCCATGTCGGTGGCCTCGATGCGCAGGTAGCCCAGTGACTTGATGCTCATCGCCTAACCCCCAAGGAAATCGATGGTGAGCTTGTTGAACTCGTCGAACTTCTCGACCTGAGCCCAGTGCCCACACTGCCCGAAGACGTGCAGCTGCACACGCGGAATCTGCTTGACGGCAACCAGTGCGCCGTCGAGCGGGTTGACCCGATCCTCGCGGCCCCAGATCAACAGCACCGGCTGGCGCAGCTTGTACACCTCGCGCCACATCATGCCGAGCTCGAAGTCCGCACCGGCGAAGGACTTGCCCATCGCCCGGGTGGCAGCCAGCGACTCGGGCGTGCTGGCGATCGCGAACCGTTCCTCGACCAGTTCCGGGGTGACCAGCTTCTGGTCGAACACCATGATCCGGATGAAGGCTTCCAGGTTCTCGCGCGTCGGTTCGAAGTTGAACTTGGCGAGCGCCTTGACGCCTTCGGTCGGGTCGGGCGCGAACAGGTTGACGCTCAGCCCGCCCGGGCCCATCAGCACCAGCTTGCCGGCGCGGTCGGGGTAGTCCAGCGCGAAGCGGACGGCGGTGCCACCGCCCAGCGAGTTGCCCAGCAGCGGGATGCGACCCTGCAGGCCGAGGTGGTCGAACAGCCCGAGCAGCGCCTTGGCGCTGTAGCGGTTGTACTGCTCGTGCTCGGTGTGCTTGTCGGAGTACCCGTAGCCGGGCTGATCGACGGCCAGCACGTGGTAGCGCTCGGCCAGCACCGCGATGTTGCGGCCGAAGTTGGACCAACTCGACGCGCCAGGACCACCGCCGTGCAACAGCACGATGGTCTGCGCCTCGGGGTCACCGGCCTCGTGGTAGTGCAGCCGCATGTCGTCTCGGACCTGGGCGTACCGCGAGGTGGATTCGAACGTGATCTCTTGCTGCTGAGCAGCTTCGGCGGCGAACGACGTCATCGCGATCAGACCATCGTGTCGGCCGGGGGCAGGCCGAACTCGTTGTTGCCGAAGATGAGGTAGGCCCGCTCGGGATCGTTGGCGGCGTGCACCCGGCCGGCGTGAGCGTCGCGCCAGAACCGTTGCACCGGAGCGTCATTGGCCAACGCGGTGGCACCCGAGGCCTCGAAGAGCCGGTCGATCGAGGCGATGGCCCGGCCGGTGGCACGCACCTGATCACGACGGGCGCGGGCCCGCAGCTCGAACGGGATCTCCTTGCCGGCCGACAGCAGGGCGTACTCGTCGGCGACGTTGCCCGACAGCTGGCGCCAGGCGGCGTCGATGTCGCTGGCCGCCTCGGCGATCCGGATCTTGGCGAACGGATCGTCCTTGGCCTTCTCCCCGGCGAATGCCGCGCGCACCCGCTTGCCCTGATGCTCGACGTGCGCGTCGTACGCGCCATAGGCCATGCCGACGATCGGAGCCGAGATGGTGGTGGGATGGATTGTGCCCCAAGGCATCTTGTACACCGGGGCGGTGTTGGTCTGGTACCCGCCGGCAGTGCCGTCGTTCATCGCCTTGTAGGACAGGAAGCGGTGCTTGGGCACGAACACGTCCTTGACCACGACGGTGTTCGAGCCGGTGCCCCGCAGGCCGACGACGTTCCAGACGTCATCGATCTGGTAGTCCGTCCGCGGGATCAGGAAGCTGCCGAAGTCGACCGGGCGACCGTCCTTGATGACAGGGCCGCCGAGGAAGGCCCAGGTGGCGTGGTCACAACCAGAGGACCAGTTCCACGCGCCGTTGACCAGGTAACCGTCGCCGGCCTCGGTGACCACACCGGCACCCATCGGGGCGTAGGAGGAGGAGATCCGCACCGAGGTGTCCTCACCCCAGACATCTTCCTGGGCCTGCTGATCGAACAGCGCCAGGTGCCAGTTGTGCACGCCGATGATGCCGGCCACCCAGCCGGTGGAACCGCACGCGCTGGCCAACCGCCGGACCGCCTCGTAGAACAGCGTCGGGTCGCACTGCAGCCCACCCCACTGCTCGGGTTGCAGCAACTTGAAGAAGCCGATCTCCTCCAATGCCTTGACGTTTGCGTCGGGCAGCTTGCGCAGATCCTCGGTCTCCTGCGCGCGCTCGCGCAGCGCTGGCAGCAGTTCATCGATGCCGGCCAGAACCGCCTGAACGTCACGCTGTTCAATGGATGTCACGGAAATGCCTCCCAAGAATCGGACTGCGATGAGCGCGAGCTGACCGCTTAGACAGAGATTAGAACACGTTACGATTTGTGTCGAGTAGCGAGTTCCTACGGGGGCTGGACCTGGGCAAGTACGTTTTTGTAACCTGTTCTAGTTATGAGTGAAGAGAGGGTCCAGCCGTGACTGATGAGCCACTGGGCAGCCATGTGCTCGAACTGCAGGTGAGCGCGGTCATCGAGGAGACGGCCGACGCCCGGTCCCTCGTGTTCTCCGTGCCCGAAGGCTCGGACATCGCCGCCGAGAAGCTGCGCTACTCCCCTGGCCAGTTCCTGACCTTGCGGGTACCCAGCGATCGCACCGGTTCGGTGGCCCGCTGCTACTCGTTGTCCAGTTCACCGACGACGGACGACCAACTGACCGTCACGGTCAAGCGCACCGCCGACGGCTACGCGTCGAACTGGCTGTGCGACAACGCGCACGCCGGCATGAAGATCCATGTGCTGGCCCCGTCGGGCACCTTCGTGCCCAAGAATCTCGACACCGACTTCCTGCTGCTGGCCGCCGGCAGCGGCATCACCCCGATGATGGCGATCTGCAAATCCGCCCTCGCCGAAGGCACCGGCAACGTCGTGCTCGTCTACGCCAACCGTGACGAGAACTCGGTCATCTTCGGCGCGACCCTGCGCGAGCTGGCGGCCAAGTACCCCGACCGGTTCACCGTCGTGCACTGGCTGGAGAGCGTTCAGGGTCTGCCCAGCACGGCCGCCCTGGCCGCGCTGGTGAGCCCCTACACCCCACGCGAGTCCTTCATCTGCGGGCCCGGACCATTCATGGCCGCCGCCGAGCAGGCCCTGCAACAGGCCGGCGCCCCAGCCGAGAACATCCACATCGAGGTGTTCAAGTCGTTGGATTCGGATCCGTTCGCCGCGGTGGTGATCGAGGAAGACGACGACAGCGACCAGGGGCCGGCCACCGCGATCGTCACCCTGGACGGCGCCACCCACGAGATCCGCTGGCCCCGTTCGGCCAAGCTGCTCGACGTCCTGTTGGACAAGGGCCTGGATGCACCGTTCTCCTGCCGCGAAGGTCATTGTGGTGCGTGCGCGGTGCTGAAGAAATCGGGCGACGTGGAGATGGAGATCAACGACGTCCTGGAACCCTCCGATCTCGACGAGGGGCTGATCCTGGGTTGCCAGGCCACGCCGGTGTCGGATTCGGTCGAAGTCACCTACGACGAGTAGCGAGCGGATACCTTTCTTGACGATGACGATCAACAGGCTCTCCGCAGCGAGCGCGGCAGCGGTGCTGACCGCGGCGGCGCTGACGTATCCCGCGTCGGCGACGGCGGCCGCCAACTCGGCCGTCACCTCGATCCCCAGCCCGGCGGGCACGATCGAGATGCACGTGAACGCCGAGTGTTCGGGCGGCCGGTGCACGTTCAACACGCACGCCAACCTGCTGACGCCCGAGGGCCCCATCGGATTCCCCGGTGACACCTGGGCACGTCAGACCATCACGCTGCGCAGCACCAACAAGGACACCTGGCAGGAGGCGTCCTACAGCGCCCCGGCCGGAATGCCGCGTGAGATCAAGGGCTCCAACCACGACAACGTGCTGTCGAAGTTGTACCGGTCGCTGAACAGGGTCGAGATCTCGGCGACGTATTTCGGTGGCGGGCCGATCGAGCGTTTCACCATCGACGGCGAATCCGTGCCCACCGAATGGCGCACCGGGCAGCCGAACACCAAGGACGATTTCATCGTCTGCTCAGTGATCCAGGTGGTCTATGGCGGGGTCAACCTCACCACGCCTACCGCCTGCACGCAGACCGGGTTCTGATCAGCGCTCACGCGCCCGGCGAGCAGACGTAAACCCGTACCTTTTTGCCGAAAAAGGTACGGGTTTACGTCTGTTCGCGGAAGAAAGTCCTAGCGCGGCAGGCCCAGAAGGCGCTCACCGGCGAGGGTCAGCAGGATCTGCTCGGTGCCGCCGGCGATCGTCAGGCAGCGGGTGTTGAGGAAGTCGTGTACCTCCTGGTTGCGCACCACACCGCCGCCGTCGGAGAGCTCCAGCCGGAACTCGGCGAGCGCCTGCCGGTAGCGCACCCCGATCAGCTTGCGAGCCGAGGCCTGCGCGCCGGTGTCCTGCCCGGCGACCGCGAGCTGGGCGATCCGCTGATCGAGCAGTGAGCCCACCTGGGCCGTCAGGATCAACCCGCCGAGGCGGTCCAGATCGGCCGGATCCACGTCGGCCTGCTGCCCGAGCGCCCGCAGCAGTTCTTCCATCGGGTTGCCCAACGCGGTGCCGCCGGCCATGGCCACCCGCTCGTTGGCCAGCGTGGTGCGGGCCAGCCGCCAGCCGTCGTTGACCGTGCCCACCACCATCTCGTCGGGCACGAACACGTCGTCGAAGAACACCTCGTTGAACAGCTCGTCACCGGTGATCTCGCGCAGCGGCCGGATCACGATGCCCGGGGACTTCATGTCGATCAGGAAGTAGGTGATGCCCTTGTGTTTCGGGGCGTCGGCGTCGGTGCGCGCCAGGCACACGCCCCAGTGCGCCTTCTGCGCCGCGGAGGTCCACACCTTCTGCCCGGTCAGTTTCCATCCGGCCTCACCGTTGGGCCCTTCGGCGCGAACGGCTTTCATGCGTAGGGCGGCCAGATCCGAACCGGCGCCCGGCTCGGAGAACAGCTGGCACCACGACAGGTCACCGCGCAGCGTGGCCGGCACGAACTGGTCGATCTGCTCGGGGCTGCCGTGTTCCAAGATGGTCGGCACGGCCCACCAGCCGATCACCAGATCCGGCCGCTCCACTTGGGCCGCGGCGAGTTCCTGATCGATCAGCAGCTGCTCGGCCGGAGATGCGTTGCGGCCGTAGGGACGTGGCCAGTGCGGGGCCTGCAGCCCGGCCTCGGCCAGCGCCGCCTGTCGCTGGTCCACCGGCAGGGCGGCCACCTTGGCCACCGCGGCATTGATCTCCGGGCGCAGGGCGGCCACCGACTCCAGGTCGATACGCAACTCACGGCGCACGCCCTGCTGGGTCAGCGCCGAGATCCGGCGCTGCCACGCGCGCTGCCCGCCGAGCGCATGCGAAATGCCATATGCCCGACGCAGATACAGATGTGCCTCGTGCTCCCACGTGATGCCGATGCCACCGAGCACCTGGATGCAGTCCTTGGCGTTGGCCTTGGCCGCATCCACACCGGCCGCGGCAGCCACGGCCGCGGCGATCGACAGCTGGCCGGCATCGGATTCCGAGACCGCACGCGCCGCGTCGGCTGCCGACACCGAAACCTGCTCGGAACGCAACAGCATCTCGGCACACATGTGCTTGACCGCCTGGAAGCTGCCGATCGGCTTGCCGAATTGCTCACGCACCTTGGCGTATTCGGTTGCCGTCTGCAGGGTCCAGCGCGCCAGCCCGGCGGCCTCGGCGGCCAACACGGTGGCGGTGATGTCGGCGAAGCGCTGCCGTGACACCTCGAGCACCTGCGCGGGAGCCGCGTCGAGCACCACCCGCGCCAGCGGCAGCGAGAAGTCGGTGGCAGTGAGCAGGTCGATGCTGACCCCGTCGGCCCCGGCGTCGACCAGCACCACCTGATCGCCGGCCGGAAGCAACAGCACACCGGCGGCGTCGGCACCGAGGACATATTCGGCGGTGCCGGACACCCGGTCCCCGTCGAGGCTCAGATCCGCGTTCAACGCCGCCCCGGCGGTGCGCTCACCCGACACCAGCGCTTCCAGCACCGCATCGTCGGTGACGATCAACGTGGCCAGCGCGGTGGTGGCCACCGGACCGGGCACCAGGGCGGCCGCCGCCTCGTCGACCATCGCGCACAGGTCCTCGACCGTGCCGCCGGCGCCGCCGTGTTCCTCGGCGACTGCGACGCTGAAGATCCCTAGTTCGGCGAGACCCTGAAACGGCCCGCGCCAGGCGTCGGCATCGTGTTCACCGGCTCGGACCGCCGCGGCCGTGTCGGTTGCGGCCGCCCAGCTCCGGACCAGGTCACGGGCGGCAAACTGCTCGTCGGTGATGGTGGCAGATGCGCCGGACATGGTGGACCTCCTAGCCGCTAACGCGAGAAGTCCGTGCTTCCCACTAGAACGTGTTCTAATGGTGACAGCGTTCGACCGTCAAGTCGACCCGCATCACAGCAGTACACGTCCGTGTCTTCACCGGCAGGGAGGTGGGTAGAAGGAGATCGGCGTGCGTATCGTTTTCGACGAGGTACGCGACGAGAAGGAGCCACAGACCGCATGTCCGGCGCATCACAGCCTTCAGGCAACGACACGTCCGGGTCGGACTCGCGACCACGTGAGGTGCTGAACGTGGCCGTCCTCGCCGAATCCGAACTCGGCTCCGAAGCGCAGCGAGAGCGTCGCAAGCGCATCCTGGACGCCACCTTGGCCATCGCCTCCAAGGGCGGTTACGAGGCGGTGCAGATGCGTGCCGTGGCCGAGCGGGCCGACGTCGCGGTCGGCACGCTGTACCGCTACTTCCCCTCCAAGGTCCATCTGCTGGTCTCTGCCCTGGGCCGCGAGTTCGAACGCATCGACGCCAAGACCGACCGGGCCGCGCTCGCCGGTGGCACGCCGTACCAGCGGCTCAGCTTCATGGTCGGCAAGCTGAACCGGGCCATGCAGCGCAACCCGCTGCTCACCGAGGCCATGACCCGCGCCTTCGTCTTCGCCGACGCATCAGCGGCCGGTGAGGTCGATCATGTCGGCAAGTTGATGGACTCGATGTTCGCCCGCGCGATGAGCGACGGCGAGCCGACCGAGGACCAGTACCACATCGCGCGCGTGATCTCCGATGTGTGGCTGTCGAATCTGCTGGCCTGGCTGACCCGCCGCGCCTCGGCCACCGATGTCAGCAAGCGGCTCGATCTGGCCGTGCGTCTGCTGATCGGCGCGGAGGACAAACCTAAGATCTGACGGGTGAGTGCTCTCCCCGTAGAACTCAAGGCGGCGCTGACCCGAGTGGCCGGCGCACCCCGGCTGCTGATCACCTCTGACTTCGATGGCACGCTGGCCCCGATCGTCAACAACCCGGCCGACGCGCGTCCGTTGCGTGCAGGCGCCGAAGCGCTTGTGGCGCTGGCTCAATGCCCCGGCACCGCGACCGCGCTGATCTCCGGCCGCGCGCTCGAGGTGCTGCGGGAGCTGTCGGGTATGCCCGCGACGGTGCAGCTCGTCGGCAGCCACGGGGCCGAATTCGCTTCCGGCTTCGCCCATTCCATCGACCGCGCCCTGCTGGACACGATCGCCACCGAACTGGGCGCCATCGCCGCCTCCCGGCCCGGCGTGGCCGTCGAACTCAAACCCGCCAGTGTGGCCCTGCACGTGCGCAACGCCTCGCCTGCCGATGCCGAAGCCGCGAGCGCGCAGGCACTCCACGCCGCGCAAGCCTGGGATGCCCAGCTGACCAAGGGCAAGGCCGTGCTCGAGTTCGCGGTGATCACCACGGACAAGGGTGAGGCGATCGACATCCTGCGCGACGAGCACCGGGCCTCCGCGGTGATCTACTTCGGCGACGACGTAACCGACGAGAAGGCGTTCCGTCGACTGAGCGACGGCGATGTCGGCGTCAAAGTGGGACCGGGCGAAACACTGGCCGGTTATCGCGTCGACGAGCCCGAAGATGTTGTGGCAGCACTGAAGTACCTACTCGACGCCCGTCGCACCGCCGAAACCGGCTAGGCCGGCGGACCCGACGTGCGGCCACGCACCACCTCGGTGGGCAGCACGTCGATCACCGGCAGCCCATCGCGCGGCGGATTGTGCAGCAGTTCGCCGGCCCGTCGCCCCTTGGCCACACTCGACTGCACGACGGTAGACAGGCCGCGCCGCAACGCGTCGGGCACTCCGTCGAAGCCCGTCACCGTCATCTCGCCCGGCACGTAAATCCCCCGCGAGCGCAGATAATCCATGGCCGACAAGGCCAGCACGTCGGCCGTGCACATCAGCGCGGTGATGCGGGGATTGACCTCCAGCGCCACCTCGGCCGCCGCGCCACCCGAGGTCGGCAGATGGTCGAAGCTCTCCACCACGGTCAACGTGGCCGGCGCCAGGCCGGCGGCCGTCATCGCGTCATACACACCGTGAATACGCTCGCGTTGCACGTGAAAATGTGGCGACAGCACCCGATCTGGATCTGCCGGTGCGGATTTCGCGTCGCCATGTGGCCAGTCACGGCCCAACCGCATGGTCAACAACCCGATGTCACGGTGACCGAGATCGAGGACCTGCTCGGCCAGTTGACGCATCGCCCCGCGATCGTCGATGCCGACCCGCGACACCCCGGCCACGTCCTTGGGCTGGTCCACCACCACGACCGGCAACTGACGCTGACGCACCACCGGCAGGTACGGGTCGTCGTCGGAGGCCGAATACACCACGAACCCGTCGACACCGGCCGCCAGCACCGCAGCCGAGCCGTCTTCGAAGCTGCGGTTGGGTCCGATCGCCACCAGGAGCAGCCCCTGCCCCACCGCCTCGCACGATTCGGCAAGCCCGGCAACGAAATCCAATGCGGCCGGATCACTGAAGGAGTAATTGAGCGGTTCGGTGATGATCAGCCCCACCGCCCCGGCCCTGCGGGTCCGCAGGGACCGCGCCACCGGATCGGGGCCGGCGTAGCCGAGACGCTTGGCCGCATCGAAGATCCGATCGCGAAGCTCCGCCGACAACTGGTCGGGACGGTTGTAGGCGTTGGAGATCGTCGTGCGGGAAACCTTCAGTTCGGCCGCCAACGAAGCCAGGGTGGCCCGCCGCTGCGGGTGGGGACTCCTTGGCATGCTTTCTGAGGCTAGTGGATGGCCGAATTCCTCACCCGATCAACCGTCCACATCGCCAACCAGGCCACACACGCGATGGTGACGATCACGAAGCTCGGCGGCATGTTAAAGATCGCCGACACCGCGAGGCCCGCCCACACCGACACCACGCTGATCCCGGTTGAGATAGCCATCGCGGCGATGGGCCGGGCGGTCACCAAGATCGCCGTCGCCGCCGGCGTGACGACGAGCGCGAACAGCAGCAGCGTGCCCACAGCCAGCACGGCCATGGTCACCGCAACGCCGAGCAGAACCATGAACAGCACCGACAAGGCGCGTACCGGTACCCCTTTGGCCTCGGCCACCTGCGCGTTGACCGAGGCGAACAGCAGTGGGCGGAAAACGAATACGACCGATGCCGCCAAGACCACCAACAGCGCGGTGAAGGTCAGCAGCTGCTGATGAGTGATGGCCAGCAGGTTGCCGAACAACACGTTGGTCAGCGTCGAGGTGTTCTTGGTGGCCAGCGAGTTGAAGAACAGGCCGAAGCCCGTGGCCAGCGCCAGCACCGTGCCGGTGGCCACCTCGCGATCATGGGCGCGGCTGCCCAGCGCCCCGATCACCACGGCGCCGGCGATGCAGAAGGCGCCCAGCCCGAGCCCGACGGGCAGGCCCAGCAGGGCCGCGCCGGTGGCCCCGGGCAGACCGATGTGCGCCAGGGCATGCGCGGCGAACGCCGTGTTGCGCACGATGACGAAATAACCGATCAGACCGGCGGCGAGCGCCACCAGGGTGCCGCCGATCAAGGCGTTACGCATGAAGGCCGAGGTCAAAATCTGCCACCAGTTGTGCTGATAGCCCAGTGCCAGAGTGCTTTGGGCGAACGTGCCTTGAGCCAGCACTCCCGTCATCACCCGCTCCTCATGTACATCTGCCCCAACGGGGTGTGGGCCACCTGCACCGCGGTGCCGTAGAGATGGGTCAGCAACCCGGCGTCGACCACCTCGTCGATGGCCGCGTGGTGGGCGTGCCCGTCGAGCAGGTAGATGGCGCTGTCGAGCACGCTCAGCAAGGGGTTGAGGTCATGGGCGACAACGAGAATCGTGACACCGAGATCCTTGTTGAGCCGGGCCAGCAGCTGCACGATCTCGTGCTGGTTGCGCAGGTCGAGCGCGGCCAGCGGTTCGTCGAGGATGAGCATCTTCGGTTGTCCGACAAGGGCACTGGCCAATGCGATGCGCTGACGCTGACCACCTGACAGTTCCGACACCCGCATGTCGGCGAAGCCGGTGGCCTCGACCCAACTCAACGCCTCGGCTATGCGGGCCTTGTCGGCCGCCGAGGTGCGGGTGAAACCCCAGCGCCGGCCGGTCAGGCCCAGGGTGACCGCACCGCGGGCTCGGATCGCCGACCCCGCGCCCGCGACATAGTCCTGGGGGACATAACCGATCAGGTCGTTGTGCTCACCCGGCGCCCCGCCGAGAACCTGGACCGAGCCCGAGGCAGCCGGCAGCAGCCCCAACACCACCTGCAGCATCGTGGATTTACCGGAACCGTTGGAGCCGATCAGCGCGACGATGCCGCCGCTCGGGATCTCGAACGTGCCCTCCGACCAGATCAGGCGCCCGCCGCGGACCGCACTGACGTCGTCGAAGACGAGCGCGGGCGGCTCAGCGGAGTTCGGTGCCACCAGTTGACACTAGCCCTGGACACCGAGGGCTTCAGCGAGCGCGCCGAGTTGGCCCACCTGCCAGGTCTCGAACGAATCGGCTCCGGGCGGCACCGTTTCGGTGACATCGACAACCGGAACACCGGCACTTTCGGCCGCGGCGCGGATCTGCTGGGGCAGCGAGCCCTCCGTCTGGGTGTTGTAGATCAGAACGTCGACCCCGTGGTCGGCGAGCAGACGCAGGAAGGCGTCGAGGTCGGCCGGTGACGGGTCGGTCTCGTTGGACGAGGCGGCCTGGTACCCCGCGGGAGTGGCGTTGATCAGACCGACAGCGGCCGCCATGTCGTCGAACACCGCTTCGGTGGCGGCGTACCGCTTTCCGGAAGCCTTGGTCTTGATGTCGGTGATCAGCTGTTGGTAGGGCTGCATCGCGGTGGTGAACTCGGCCCGCCGCTGGGCGAAGTACTCCTTGGCCTGCGGGGCCAACTGGCTCAGCTCGTCGGTCACGGTGTCGGCGAGGCCGGTGACCGCGGCCGGGTTGTACCAGGCGTGCGGGTTCGCGGTGTGGTCGTCGGCGTGGTCGTGGTCGCCGGTTGCGGTGACCACGACGGCATCCGGCGCAGTGCTCTGGGCCAGCTTGGCAGCCCACTCGTCGTAGTGCCCGCCGTTGACGACGACCAACTGCGCGCCTTGGAATTTGGCCGCGTCTGCGGGCGACGGCTCGAAGTCGTGCGGGTCGACCGAAGATCCGGCGAGCACAGTCGTCACCTTCGCGCAGTCGCCGCCCAGTGCGGACACGATGTCGCCCCACTGATCGACGCTGACGACGACGTTGACCGGGGTAGTCACGCAATCCCCGCCGGCTTCGGGCGGCTGGGTTCCTTCCGAGCCGCAGGCGACGAGGGTGAACGGCGCGGCCAGCAGAAAGGCAGCGGCCGAAGTGCGCAGATTCAGACGTGAAAGCACGGCGATAACGATAACCGTTTGCATTATGCGTTGCACATCCAGATGATAGCTTATTGATAATCATTTTCAATAAGGAGCGCGATGTCCGACCTGCTGCCCGTCACCGTCCTGTCCGGCTTCCTCGGCGCGGGCAAGACCACACTGCTCAACCACATCCTGGCCAACCGCGAGGGCAAGCGGGTCGCCGTGATCGTCAACGACATGAGCGAGGTCAACATCGACGCCGCACTGATCGCCGGGCAAGGACGCCTCGACCGGACCGAGGAGAAACTGGTCGAGCTCACCAACGGATGCATCTGCTGCACGCTGCGCGAGGATCTCGTGGAGGCGGTCGGGGAGCTGGCTCGACAGGGACGCTTCGACCAACTGGTGATCGAATCGACCGGCATCTCCGAACCCATGCCCGTCGCGGCGACCTTCAGCTGGGAGTTCGGCGACGGCTTCCGGCTCGGCGATCTGGCCCGGCTGGACACGTTGGTCACCGTGGTGGACGCCTCGACGTTCCTGACCGAGGTGGTCCGCGGCGACGCGTTGGCCGAGCGCGAGATGACCGCAGGCCCCGGAGACGGCCGCAACGTGGCGGATCTGCTGGTCGACCAGGTGGAGTTCGCCGATGTCATCCTGCTCAACAAAACCGATCTGGTCAGTGCCGAACGGCTCGGCGCGGTCGAGGCGGTGGTTCGCAAGCTCAACCCGCGCGCACGGCTGCTGCACACCGCACACGGCGTGGTCGATCTCGGCGAGGTCCTCGACACGGGCTTGTTCGACCCACTCGCCGCAGCCGAGGCGCCCGGCTGGGACGAGGAGATCGCCGAGGGGCACACTCCCGAGACCGAGGAGTACGGGATCTGTTCGACGACGTTTCGGGCCGATCGCCCGTTTCATCCGCAGCGACTTGCCGAAGTGCTCGAACAGGTGCGAGGCCTGTTGCGCAGCAAGGGTTTCTGCTGGATCGCCAGCCGGCCGTCGATCGCGGCGATCTGGTCACAGGCCGGCCCCAACCTGGTGATCGAGCCGGCCCAGTATTGGTCGGGTACCGAGATCACGCCGGGTCAGGAGATCGTGTTCATCGGGATCAAGCTCGACCAGGAGGCCGTCGACGCACTTCTGCGCAGCGCCCTGCTGACGGATGCCGAACTGGCCGAGGGTGAGCCGGCATGGATGGGCTATCCCGATCCGCTACCGGCCTGGAACGTCACGCACTCGCACTGAGCGGCCTGCGGCCCCACATCGAGATTGTCGCCAGGGACAACATCGCCATTGTTCCTGTCCCTGAGTGCAATCTCGATGTGGGGCTGAACCGTTGGTGTGCCCGGCTAGTGCTCGTGGCCCACGGTTCCGCTGAGCTCATTGGGC
>NZ_LZJD01000154.1:0-11034 GCF_001666875.1 Mycobacterium sp. E802 | reverse complement strand
CGTACCCTGCCCACTGTTCGTCGTCGTAATCACGGCTGCGCATGATCATCTCGCGGGGCACCCGGCCGGCCGCGGCGTGCAGCACATTGGATTCGCGACCGCTGATCCCCTCACCGACCAGAACGGCGACGTGGCCGTCGCCCCGTTGCTCGCGTAACAATGTGACCGCATGCCAGAGTTTGGCGATCGGCTCTTCCGGCCACGGCAGCGCCCGGTTGGCGGCATAGAGGGGCCGGCCGTCCAACGGCGCGGTGCGTGCGGCTTTCGCGATCAGGTCGGCGGCTGTGCGGGTGGCGTCGGAGTCGGTCACGCCGGCTCGACGCAGCGCTGCGACCGCCGCGGCCGAGCGGACCTCCAACAACGTTGCCGGGCCGGCCGTGTCCCAGGCCGCCGGCAGTGCCTTCGCGACGCGTTCGGCGGTGAAGTTGTAGAACACCGCGGCGACCACGTCCGCCGGCACGATGCCGAGCGGCGCCGAGCGGGCCGCGAAGTAGCCCATCCAGAATCCCCGATAGCCCAGGGCATCGAGCGCCGTCCGCGCCTCCGGCGCGAAATAGGTGACTGCGTGAACCGGCTCCAGCCGGTCGAAGAAGCGACGTGCCAACGCTGGAGAGCGACCCATGTCGTTAGTTAAGCACCGCGGTCGTCGGCGTCGAGCACTGCGGTGGCCGCCTCGTCAATGATGGCCCGCATCGCCTTTTCGGCTGCGTCCTCGTCGCGCAACCGGACGGCCCGGGCCACCTCGTCGTGTAACTCGATGGCGACCGGGTTGGGTGTGTCAGGCATCAGCCCGTGCAGGGTGCGCCCGGCGAGGACTTCGGACACGACGTCGTTGAGGGCACGGAACATCTCGTTGCCACTGGCTTCGAGCAGGGTGCGGTGAAAAAGCTTGTCGGCGGCGAGATAGGCGTACAGGTCTCCGGATCGGCCGTGCATCACCATGTCCGACACCGCGGCGGCCAGCACTCGACAGTGATCGGCGTTCGCCCGGCGGGCGGCGAGTGCGGCGGCAACCGGTTCGAACCCGCGCCGCAGTTCAGACAGCGACGCCAGTTGGGCGGCCCGGTCGCCGGAGTCCAGCCGCCATCGAATCAGCCTGGGATCAAAGACATTCCAACGAGAGCAGGGCTGGACGGTGATACCGACCCGGCGGCGTGATTCCACCATGCCCATCGATTCCAGGACCCGGACAACCTCGCGGGCGACGCTGCGGGACACCATGTGCTCGGCACTGAGCCGGTCCAGCGTCAACACCTGCTCAGCCGCCAGTTCGCCGGAGACGATGGCGGTCCCGAGCGTGGTCAACAGGTTGGCGTGCAGAGCGCCGACGCTTGAGGCCGAGGACACGGTTAGATCGTGTCATATCGGCCCGCATGCGGCTAAAAAACAGATCTATTCGGCTGGCTGTTGCAAACGTATGCTTTTTGATCCACACTGTGTGACGGCAGACACACGTTTCGAGGGTGGTTGTATGGGTTCACCGGTCGTGGTCATGGGCGTATCCGGATCCGGCAAATCGACGGTCGGCGCCGCACTGGCGCAGCGGATGCGGGTCCCGTTCGCCGACGCGGACGACTTCCACCCCGCCGCCAACATCGCCAAGATGTCCGCGGGTCACGCCCTCGACGACGCGGATCGCCATCCCTGGTTGGAAGCGATCGGCGGCTGGCTGGCCGAGCATGCCGACGGCGGCGTGATGAGCTGCTCGGCCCTCAAACGTAAGTACCGCGACCAACTACGACGGCACTGCCCGGACGTCGTGTTCCTGCACCTGAGCGGGTCGCCGGAGGTGATTCGCCGGCGCCAGGCCAGCCGGCCGGGACATTTCATGCCGGCCAGCCTGCTGGATTCCCAGTTCGCGACGCTGGAACCGCTCGGTCCCGACGAGGCCGGCACCGCCATCGACGTCGACCAGAGCATCGACGCCATCGTCGAGGAGTATGTGACCCGATCCGGCAGTGCGACAACAGAACAGGACAACCGATGACCTCGACGACCCGCCTTCTTGCGGCCGGCACCGAAATCATCGAGCCCGTGGCCGGCGGTGCCCAGCTGATCCTGGCCGCGCTGGCCGGCATCGCGCTGATCGTCGTGCTCATCACGATCGCGAAGCTGCACCCGTTTCTGGCCCTGATCTTCGGCGCGCTGACGGTCGGTCTGGTGGCGGGGGAGGCCATCGGCGATGTGCTCGACTCGTTCTCCAGCGGATTCGGCTCCACCGCCGCGAGCGTCGGGATCCTCATCGCGCTCGGGGCGATGTTCGCCAAACTCCTGGCGGATTCCGGTGGCGCCGACGAGATCGTGGACACGATCGTCGGGCACGCGTCACCGCGGATGCTGCCGTGGGCAATGGCGTTGGTGGGCGCGATCATCGGCCTGCCCATGTTCTTCGAGATCGGCCTGGTCCTGTTGATGCCGGTGATCTACCTGGTGGCCCGCCGTTCACAACTGTCGTTGATCACCGTCGGCATCCCGGCGCTGGCGGGTCTGTCGGCCATGCACGGCTTCGTGCCGCCGCATCCCGGGCCCGTCGCCGCAGTCGCATTGCTCCACGCCGACCTGGGCGTCACGCTGGCGCTGGGTGTGCTCGTGGCGATCCCGACGATCGTGGTGGCCGGTCCGCTGTTCGGCAAATTGGCCGGGCGCTGGGTGGTCCTCGACGTGCCGGATCGTTTCGACAGCGCCGAAGCCACCGGCACCGGATCGGGCAGCAACGAGGCCACCACAACGACGACAGCCACGACGCAGACCCGACCGAGCTTCGCCGTCACCATGCTCACCGTGTTGCTGCCGGTCGCACTGATGATGGGCAAAGCCGTCGTCGACATCTTCGTCGACGAGTCGCATCTGGTACGTCAGACGTTCGACATCGTCGGGCGACCGGTGATGGCGTTGCTGATCGCCGTCGTGGTGGGAATGTTCACTCTCGGTCTGGGCGCCAAGATGTCGCGGGAGCAGATCGTGAAATCCGTCGAGTCCTCGCTCCCACCGGTGGCCGGCATCATCCTGATCGTGGCGGCCGGCGGCGGTTTCAAACAGGTTCTGGTCGATACCGGGATCGGCACCCTGCTCGCCGAATGGGCCAAGGGCGCCAATCTGTCGGTGGTGTTGTTGGCCTGGGTGCTGGCGGTTCTCATCCGGTTGGCCACCGGGTCGGCCACGGTCGCCACCATCACCGCGTCGTCACTGATGCTGGGTCTGGTCGAAGGCTTGAGCACCGGCGAGGTGTCGCTAGTGGTGCTTGCGGTGGGGGCGGGCTCGTTGTTCTTCTCTCACGTCAACGACGCCGGATTCTGGCTGGTGAAGGAGTACTTCGGCATGACCGTCGGGCAGACCATCAAGTCCTGGTCGCTGATGGAGACCGCGCTGTCGGTGTCCGGCCTGATATTCGTCCTGTTGCTGGGTCTGGTGATTTGAGCCCGCCCGGGAGGCGCCGGTTGACAGCGCCTCCCGCAACGGATTTCAGCTTCGGATCACCTGAGTACCGCCCGCGAGTTCATCGTGCTTCCCTTGCTTCGTCGCGCTGGCGCTGACCGTCACCGCGATCACGATCATCGCGATGACACCAAGGAATCCGCCGACGATCGGGATGATCGGCAGGAGGGTGAAGGCGTTGCGGATCGCCGACTGTTGTGCCGTGGGCTTGGGGGCATTCGCCGGTCCCCGCACTGCAAGGCCCAACAGCTTCTTGCCGGGTGTCGCGCCCGTGGCGACCTCGAACCCGACGAAGTAGACGAACATCAGCAAGCCGGTGAACAGGCCGGTCACCCAATAGCTCGACAGCGAGTCGGTGACGAATGACAGGAAGAACGCCACAATCGCCACCACGATGCCGTCGATCACGCGGGCGAAAAACCGCCGCGCCAACCCGCCCGGCGCCGCGGTGCCGTAGGCAGGTGGGTACTGCTCGCCATACGGCGGTGGATAGCCCTGTTGTCCGAACTGCTGCGGCTGGTAATCACCCGTGGTCATGCATCAACGCTACCGACCACGGCGCTGGTCGAGTTGTTTTTTGGCCCGGCCGGCCAGTTCAGCGGAGCGTTCGCGGGCCGCGTCGGCGATCTCGGGACCGCGTTCACGTGCCACGTGGGCGAATTCGCTGGCACGTTCACGGGCCGCGTCGGCGATTTCCGGGCCACGTTCGCGCGCCACGTGGGCCAACTCGCCGGCACGATCTCGGGCCGCATCGGCCACCTCGGGTCCGTACTCGCGGGCGGCGTGCGCCCAGTCGGAGGCCAACTCGCTCGCCCGTTCGAGGGCGGTGTCCGCCAGCTCGCGGCCCCGCTCCGCACCGACGGACAGCCCGTGTCCGATTTTCTCGGCGATCGCGCTGTCGGTGATGCCGTTGCTGTGCAGGCTGCTGCCCGCCGCCAAACCCGGCACGGCCGCAGCGACGCTGGCCGAGACCTGACGTGCGGCGCGACGGCCGCGCCAACCCAGCGACGGCTTACCGGCGGTGTCGGCCGCCGCGATGATCAGCCCGCCCAGCAGGCTCACATCGGTGAGAAACTCACGGCGCTTGCTGGCCGCGCGCTGCGGGTCGGTTTCCTTCAAGAAGGCCTGCGAGCCAAGGCTTCCCGGAATCATCGTGACGGCAAGGGCCGCGGCGGTGAGCCGGGGCGCCCGACCGAGGGCCAGAAGCACTCCACCGGCCACTTGGACTGCGGCATTGACCCGTGCCACCGTCGCGGCATTGGTCGGCATGCCGGCGCCCACCGGACCGGGGAGGGCGCTGAGCGTGCTGATGGTGCCGCGCGCGGACTCCGTGGCATCGGCGGGGTCGCGCAACGTGTCGACACCGCGGGCGATGAAGGTGGCAGACAACATAGGGCGGGCGATTCGTCTGATCAACATGGGGTAGTAGTTCCCCGAGCCCGTCGGCGCAAACCTCGTCCAAGGCCAGGCCGCCGCAGTGGTTCGTGAGCCCGCCGACCGAATTACTTAGCCCATATGCGACGATTCGCCGATGACCGAGGTTGTCGCCCATTTCGTGCAGTCCGCGCAGGACCGATTCCAGCCGACCCGCTTTGCGCAGAGCCACTGGGGCGAGGATCACCTCAACGGTCCCGCGCTGGTCGGCCTGGCCGCCCGCGCGCTCGAGTCGGCGTTCGGCCTGCCCGGCTTCCTGCCCGCCCGGTTGACCGTCGACCTGTTCAAGGCCGCCCGCGGCGTGCCGACCACGACGAAAGTGGCCCTGATCCGCGATGGCCGGCGCGTGCGCAACTCGGAATGTGAGCTGGTGCAAGACGGCGTGACCGTGGCCCGCGCGACCTTGGTGCAGTACCGCGAGAGTGAGCCGCCACGAGGTGAAGAATGGAGCGCGCCAACATGTTTCGAACCGCCGGCCACCCTCGACGAGGACCGGGCGACCTACATCGGTAGTGACACCGGCGGCTGGAGTCGCGCCATCGCCGACCACCAGAACGACTCCCGTAAGCGGTTCATGAACCGCACGATCACCGTGGTCGAGGGACAACCGAACTCGCCATTCGTGCGGGCGGCGATGGCTGCCGAGGGCACGAGCCTGGTCACCAATCTGGGCACCGCCGGCGTCGGCTACATCAACGGTGACCTCACAGTGGCCCTGTCCCGCATGCCCGGTGACGAATGGATCGGCGTACAGGCTGATTCGCACTGGGCGACCAACGGGATCGCCGTGGGTGCGTCCACGCTGTACGACAGCGCGGGCGCGTTCGGTACCGGACTGGTCACCGCCATCAGTAACCCGACGGCCCAGATCGACTTCTCCAACGACCCGTTCCCGGACCGAACCGCACCGAAGTAACGTCGCGTACACCGACGTCCAGGTTTCGCCGCGGGCTCCGGCGGTAATCAGCACCCATGGCCGCGACAGATGACGGGTTCAACCCTGAGCTACTGCAGGAATTGTTGTGGGCGTACGGGCCCTGCGGCCAGGAGGACGCGGTTCGTGAGGTGTGCCGTCGGGAACTGCAACCACACGCAGACGAGCTCTGGACCGACGCCGCGGGCAATCTGATCGCCAAGATCGGCGGCACGGACCCCGACGCCCCGGCCACCCGGATCCTCGCCCACCTCGACGAGCTTTCCATGCTGGTCAAGCGGATCGAGCCGGGTGGCACGCTGCGGCTCACCCCGTTGGGCACCATGTACCCGGCCAACTTCGGCCTGGGCCCGGTGACGATCCTCGGTGACCACGAAACCCTGACCGGCATACTGGCATTGGGCTCCGAACACACCACCCAGGAGACCCCGCAGGTCTGGCAGACCAAGCCCGACCAGGGCGACAAGGCGTTGGACTGGCCCGACGTGTACGTGTTCACCGGGGTGGACAACGAACGCCTGGCCGACGCCGGTATCGGCCCTGGTACCCGGGTCTGCATCGACCGCACCAAGCGCACGCTCATCGAACTGGGTGACTACGTCGGCTGTTACTTCATGGACGACCGAGCGGCCGTGCTGGCCCTCCTGATGCTCGCGCACCGGCTCAAGGAGACCGGTCGCCGACCGGCCGGTGACCTCTACCTGGTGTTCACCACCAATGAAGAGATCGGCGGCGTGGGCGCCGCATATGCCTGCCGCACACTGCCCGGTGATCTGACGCTTGCGGTCGAGGTGGGCCCGACCGAAGCCGAGTACCGCACCACCGTGACCGGTGGGCCGATCGTGGCGTACAGCGACGCCCTGTGTGTCTATGACAAGTCGATCGCCGACCGTCTGTGCGACATCACCCGCAAACTCGGCTACGCACCGCAGGCTGCCGTGCTGGGTGCATTCGAATCCGACGCGTCACACGCCAAGGCGAGCGGATTGTCCCCGCAGGCCGGGCTGCTCTGCCTGCCGACCCTGAGCACGCACGGTTACGAGGTGATCGCCAGGACGGCCATCGCGGCCGTGACGGACGTCCTGGCCGAGTTCGTGGACCAGGCCTGACATCACTGCGACAGCTCGACGCCCTCGTAGACGGTCGGCATGTCGGCGCCGGGCAACGCCATCTGCAGATAGACATCGATGTGCCGGATCTTGTCGTCGCCGTCGAACTCGTACACCGAGACCGAGTTGACGACCGACTCGAAATCACCCATCTTGGTTCGTTCTTCGAGCTCGAGGTACACCACACCGTCAACCTCGCTGACCCGCTTGAACAAGCCGTCCCACTGCGAGGCCGCCGCCCAGTTGGTCATGAAATCCAGGTATTGCTCCCAGTTCATCACCTCTTTGAAGTTGCCGACTCGCACAAAATCCTCGACCGCCACCAACTCCGCCAGCGGCGCCCAGCTCGCCACACTGAAGCCGGGCTGCTTGGCGGCCTCCACCAATTGTTTTGTGGTGACCGCATATTGGATGACGGTGCGGCAACGGCCCGTGTAGTCGTCGACGACTTCGCTGACATGCTTCACGCGCAATTCCCTTTCTATCGGTTGTTTGGTGACCGGTCCGGGCCGACCCGTCTCAGGATGTGGCAGCGGCAGCGTCGAGATACCTGTCGACCACCGAGTGGAAGTGGGCGATCACCACTTCCTCCTTCACCAGTGCCATATGGTCCAACGCGGTGTTGCGCAGCCCGATCTGCTGACGGGGCATCTGCTCGTAGTCCTGTTGCAGCGCTTCGAAATACTTGAAGCTGCCCGGCTCGTCCACCACGACCGGTTCAGCGGTGAAGGCGGCTTTCATCTCGTCCGGAAGCCACATGTAGCTCGCGACATGCCAGATGCAGCGGTTGGGATCACCGTCCGGGTGGGGAAGCGACATGATGATGGTGGCCTCGCCGGCGCGAATGGTCATGAAGAAGTTGGGGAACCAGACCCAGCCGTGGTTGTCACTCATTTGTGCGTCGGTCAGCCCGCTGACGTCAAGACCCATGCCGGTCAACGTATCTCGCGTCGCCTTTTGCAGCAGCGTGCGCGCGGTGACTCCGTCGGGGAAGTTCAGCGCTCCGTCATCGGCCCGGTACTCGGCAACGAGTTCCTGGAAACGGGGGAGAACCGCGACGGTGGACGGAAAGGTCTCGGGCAGATCCATGATCCCGTCGACCTGCTGTTCGGGTGTGGCGCCGACGACGTCGAACGGTGCCATCGACACACTGTGTTGCTCGAAGAACCGATAGCGGCTGGTCGCCGGGTCGATGTTGATCACCCGCAACAGTTGTGGATGGATCCCGTCGATGTGGTAGCCCTCCTGGAAGGCATCGAGGACGACCTTCCAGTTGCAGTCGATGGCCTCGGTCACGTCCATCACCGTCACCATGTCCTCAAGGTGGTAGGGGGCCAGCATGGCGGCGACCTCCTCGCCGATGAAGTCCGCGAGCGGCTGCGCCGACGGGTCCGGGTTGAGGAAGATGAATCCGGCGAAGGTGTCCACCGAGACCTCGATCAGCCCGTGGGTGTCCTTGTCGATCGGTCCGGCCAATGCCTCCCGCAACATGCCCTTGAGCCGTCCGTCGAGGTCATACGACCAGAGGTGGTACTGACACAGGAAGCCCCGCTTGGCGTTTCCACGTGCGTCGCGGCACAGCACGTTGCCTCGATGCCGGCAGGCGTTGACGAATCCGCGGATCTTCTCGTCTTTCCCACGGACGACGAGGTAGGACTGATCGAAGATCTGGTACTGCTTCCAGTCACCGGGCTTGGTCAGCTCGTCCACTCGTCCGACCACCTGCCAGACTTTCTTCCATATGCAATCTCGCTCCTGCGCAACGAATTCCGGTGCGATGTAGCGGCTGGTCGGAATCTCCATCCGGTAGGCATCCGGCGCGATGTCATCCAGGGCGGTGGCGTTCTCGACCCAACTTCCGGGGCGTGCTGTCGGCACGGGCGGACCTCTCCTCGTTCGGTCATGACTTGTGACTGGCATCACTACTATACATAGACGTATATTCGATACAAGAGTGAATATTCTCCGGCAGGTTGAGGTTTGACAGGATGGGTCCATGGCCGAACGCTGGACGAAGCAACGCCGCTTGGAGCACACGCGCAACGTGCTGCTGGATGCTGCCGAAGAGGTGTTCGCCCGCAAAGGGTTTGACGGGGCCGCCCTCGAGGACATCGCCGAGATCGGCGGCTATACCCGAGGCGCCATCTACTCACATTTCGGCAGCAAGGCCGAGATGTTCCTGGCCGTGGTCGAACGCCAGCGCCAACAGTTTCTCGACGGCTTCGCCGATGTCATCGCGACGTTCCACCGGCTCGACGATCTCGACGCCGACGAACTCGGTGACCGCTGGCGAGATCTGGTCGCCGCCGAGGGCTCCGACCGGGCCGCCCTCGGTTCGGAATACACGCTGTTCCTGCTGCGCAATCCAGAGGCCCGAGACCGCGTGGCGGCGCAGCGGGAGGAGACGGTGCGCGCCCTTGCCGAATACATCTCCAAAGGGGTCGCGCGCTTGGGCGGGCACCTGAGTATCCCGGCGATGGATCTGGCTCGCGTCGTGCTGGCGGCCAACGACGGGGTGACCCTGAACAGTCTGCTCGACGATCAGGCCGTCTACCGGCCCTTCCTGCGCATGGTGCTCGCCAACATCATTGTCCCGAAAGGCAATAACTCTTGACCGAGGCGCGGCATCCGGCCCGCGCCGGCGCGCTGATGGCCGTGGCGTCGATGTTGTGCGTGCAGATCGGCCTGGCGGTGGCTGTCGGATTGATCGACGACATCGGCGCCGAAGGCGCCGCGTGGCTGCGGCTCGCCTGGGCTGCGGTCCTGATCCTGGTGATCGTGCGGCCGCGTCCCTCTGCCTTCACCAAATCGGCCTTCTGGACCTGTGTCACATTGGGCGTGGTCACCGCCGGAGTGACCATCCTGTTCATGGCGGCGCTGTCGCGAATACCGCTCGGTACCGCCAGCGCGCTGGAATTCCTCGGCCCGCTCGGAGTCGCAGTGGCACACGGGCGGGGCCGCAGCCGGGTGGTGTGGCCGGGGCTGGCCGCGGCCGGCGTCGTGCTGCTCACCGAACCGTGGTCGGGCGACGTCGATCCGATCGGCGTGCTCGACGCGCTGGGCGCCGCGCTGTGCTGGGCGTGCTACATCCTGCTGACCCAACGGGTGGGCGACGAAGTGGCCGGGATCAAAGGCCTGGCGGTGTCCATGCCAGTCGCGGCGTTGGTGGCCACCGTGACCGTCGGACCGTCGGTGTTCGGCAAGCTGACCCCGCAGTTGCTGCTGATCGGGGTGGGGCTGGCGATCCTGCTGCCCGTGGTGCCGTTCGCCTTGGAGATGACCGCCCTGCGCTTCTTGAGCACGGCCGCGTTCGGCACGTTGATGGCCCTCGAGCCCGCCTTCGCCATGCTCGTCGGCCTTGGTCTGCTGCGGCAGGTTCCCGACGAGCTCGCCGTGATCGGCATCCTGCTCGTGGTGGCTGCCGGCATCGGCGCCGCCCGCACCGGAGCGCGGGCTACGCCGGTGCCGGCCGAAGTCGGCTGAACCTCAGGCGTCGATACGCTTGCGCCGGTACAGGGTTCCGGCCATCAGCAACAGCAAGCTCACCACCAGGATCGCCGTAGCCAGCACGTTGATCTGAGGCGGCACCGCGGCCTTGACCGCGGCATTGACGTAGAGCGGATAGGTGACGCTCGAGCCACTGACGAAGTAGGTGATGATGAAGTCGTCGAGTGACAGCGCGAACGACAACATCGCGGCAGCCACGATTCCCGGAACGATCAGCGGCAGCGTGACCCTGAAGAATGTGCGAGCGGGGCCGGCGCCCAGATCCATCGAGGCATCCTCGAGGGTCCAATCGAAGCCGCGGACCCTGGCCCGCACCGTCAGCGCGATGAAGCTGACCTGGAACGCGATGTGCGCCAACACAATCGTGGAGTAACCTGTCGCCCAGCCCAGGTCGAGAAACAGTGTCAGCAACGAGGCGCCCATGACGACCTCCGGCGCGGTCAGCGGCAGGACCAGGAAGGTGTCGACGGCGATCGCCCTCGTGTTGGGCACCCTGGTGGCCATCGCCCTGGTGCGCCAACGGTTCCGCGGCCAGAAGGCCGTCGACACGTTCCTGGTCGTGCCGCTGACCGCGCCGGAGGTCGTCATGGGCGCCTCGTTGCTGACACTGTTTCT
>NZ_LZJD01000153.1:0-66538 GCF_001666875.1 Mycobacterium sp. E802 | reverse complement strand
CGGTTCATCGGTGAACAATGCTTGGTCCGGTGGCCCAACCATATGGGCCCGAACGGCTTTCGGGGTGATCCCCAGATCTAACTCACCCTGGGTGTCATCGGCCAGCAGCCGGCGGGCCTCCTCGATGAGCAGACCCAACTCGGCGTCATCACGCGCAGAGCCCACATGACGAACAATCCGGCGGCGCCCGTCCACGGATTCGGCGATCTGGACTGCCGTCGCGCCCGAGGCCGTGCGCACTCGCCGAATCCAGACCATCCAGGCAGCCTACTGATCCAAATTAGTGCCTAGCAGGTGCACTAAGCTAAGGCATCACCGCAGGTCAACGCGCCGCCGCTCTCGAAAACAGGCCAAAGTGACCCAACTCGGGCCGCAGCCCGCGGCCAGGACACAGGTGGTGGCAATGGCGATCGTGGTTGTCACAAAGCGCATTCGAAACTCCCCCTTGGACGCATGGTGGCCAATTCCAGGGAAACAACGAAGTCACATTCGGCGCAGAACATCGGTGGTACTGGGTGAAGTATTTTCGCAAACGTTACCGAAACACCATCAGCCAGGACGGGGCTATGCGCCCCTTAGCGCTCCAGCACGGGTTTGCATTCCGCCATTCCGTGTCCACCTTCGCCCTGAGTGTCATCGGCCTCGTGCTTGCCGTTGTCGCCAACCTGTGGAACATCGGCCTCACTTTCGTCCGGTCGCCCCGCCTCGCTGTCGAGACACGCACCCACATCGTGCTAGTACTCGGCGGACGGAATCGACACAGGATCGAAGTGACAGTCATGGATCGGAGTTTCCCCCTCCACGCTGACCAACTACACGTTCACCGTCTGCAATCCGTAAACGACGACTCAGCAGCTTCGCGGCGAACAGCCTGAAGTGGGGCGGGCGGGGCTCGAACCCGCGACCAATGGATTATGAGTCCACGGCTCTAACCGACTGAGCTACCGCCCCCGGGCGCGTCTGCGCGGCAATATGGTCCCACACGCACGCCGCGCACCTGCCAATGAGGGGTTGTGGACCCGCCGCCCGCGGTTACGCTCACCGCATGGTCCGCTTTCTGCTGCGTATCGCGATCTTCCTGGGCTCATCGGCTGTCGGCCTGCTGGTCGCGGCGTGGCTGGTCCCCGGTGTCTCGGTGTCGGCGTGGGGGTTCATCACCGCGGTGGTGATCTTCTCCGTGGCCCAGGCGGTCCTGTCCCCGTTCTTTCTCAAGATGGCCACCCGCTACGCGTCAGCGTTCCTCGGTGGCATCGGGCTGGTCTCCACCATGGTTGCGCTGATCCTGGCCTCGGTGTTCACCCACGGGCTCAGCATCCGCGGCCTCGGCTCGTGGATCGCTGCGACGGTGGTGGTGTGGCTGGTGACGGCGGTGGCCACGGTGGTATTGCCGGCTCTGCTGCTCAAGAAGAAGGTCGCCTCGACGTAACGCTCGCCGGTGGGATCATGGCGGACGTGCCCTCTCACGCGTTCGCCTCCGACAACGCCGCCCCCGCACATCCGAAGATGATCGACGCGATCGCAGCGGCTAACGCCGGCGCCGTCGCCTCCTACGGCAATGATCCCGCCACCCGACGCGCCGTCGACGCCATCAAGGCCGCCTTCGACTGCCCCGACGCCGAGGTGCTGTTCGCGCTCACCGGCACCGCGGCCAACGTCATCGCGCTGGCCGCAGCGGTGCGGCCATGGCAGGAGATCCTGTGCAGCGACGTCGCGCATTCGCTCGTGGACGAGGCCGGCGGCCCGGTTCGGCTCTCCGGCGCCCCGCTGACCAAGCTGCCCAGCGACAACGGTCTGATCGACCCGGCCGTGCTCGACACCGCGGTCACTCGGCGCGGGCCGGTGCACCACTCCCAGCCGCGCATCGTCACCATCACCCAGTCCACCGAGAACGGGCGGGTCTGGACTCCGCAGGCGATCAAAGACTTCGTCGACCACGCGCATGACCTCGATCTGCTTGTCCACGTCGACGGCTCCCGCCTCGCCAACGCCATTGCCGCACTGCAGATCTCACCACCGGAGGCGATCGCCGATGCCGACATCGTCACCATCGGCGGCACCAAGAACGGCATGCTGATGGGTGATGCGATCCTGGTGCGCCGCCCCGAGCTGTTCGAGGGAATCCGCTTCGTGCACAAGCAGATCGGTCAGCTGGCCAGCAAGCAGCGGTTCGTGGCGGCCCAGTTCGAGGCGATGTTGGCCGACGGACTGTGGCTGCAGACCGCTGCCCACGCCAACCGGATGGCCGCTCGGCTCAGTGTGGGCCTGGAAGCCCTGGGGCTGAAGCTGGCCTGCCCCACCGAGGCCAACGAGGTGTTCGTCGACCTCGACCCGGTGGCCTACACCGCGGTGTCGGCGCACTATGCCGTGCACCGGCCCGACCCGCAGCGGCCCACGGTGCGGTTCGTGTGCTCGTGGACGACCACCGAGTCCGAGGTCGACGATGCGCTGAGACTTTTGACGTCGGTTTCCACCACTGGGTCATAGATCGGCCGCGCGCGCCGCCCTGACGTGGAAAACGGTGAAACCGTACACGCGTCAGCTGTAGACCGGCTGCCCGTCGGCGCCCAACCGGTACTGTTCGGTGCCCTCGTCGACATGGGCCTCGTCGACACCGAGCGCGACAGCCACTTTGTTGCAGGCGTTGCGCATGACATCAAGGGTCAACTCAACAGCCTCTTCCTGCGAAAAGTGTTGCCGTAGTTCGGCACCGGATACCTGGGCTGGAGTCCAGATCAGCGCGTCGACGTAGCGCAGGGCCGCCTTGTGCCGCTCCGACAGATTGGATTGCTCAAAGTGGTCGATGCTGTCGTAGTCCGACTCGGTGGCGCCGGCCTCCAATGCGGCGACCTCCCGCAACGATTTGCACAGCCGGCAATTGTGTTGGCGAGCCCCGCGCAGCCGCACGATCTCGGAGGTCACCGGGTCAAGCGCACGCATCCGGCCCACCGCGGGCACAAATGAGTCCAGCACGTAGTCGGGCGGGTTGGTGTCGTGGTCCCACGCCACGGGGTCGGTGGGCCAGTCCACCCCCAACGCCGACAATCCGGCACGCACCCGCGGCACGAAATCGGCGATGTAGATGAGCGTCGACACCGTGAAGACGTCGGCGCCGAGCAGATCCGAGAACGCGGCCCGCTGCGCGGCGTTGATGGCGCTGACGTCGATGCTGAATTGCTCGGCGAACTCGGTCACCATCGGGTCGACGGCTCCGCCCCCGGTCTCGGCCGGTAGCGGCGGCAACCCCAGCGTCGAGGCACACACTTCCCGCACCGCGGCGTTGATATCGGCCAACCGTGGTGGCGATACCGCGACCAGGTGCATCAATTCCCTGAGAAGATCGGCAGACACACCGGCAGTATCCAACACCACTGGCGCCGATGGGCAGGTTTATCGGCCCGCAGCGTTTCGCCGGCGTCGACGTTCCCACGGCCACGTCATCAGCGCCCACACCCCCGCCACCAAAGCGCTGGCCACCAGGACATAGACCGGCCATGGCCCCATCAGGTCGAGCAACGAGGCGGTGGCGGGTTTGGCATTGAGGAATCCGTAGTTGGTGCCCGCAACACCGTTGAACGTCATGGTCCCCACCGCCCATATCGCGGTCGCCAGCACCACAAGCCGGTAACTGCGCCAGGTGGGCCGCATCCCGCGGCCCCAGGTGAGATAGATCGCCGCCCAGACCACGAACAGGTGGATCGACCAGAACGCCAGGTATTCGTAGTGCGGGAAATCGGGGCTCTTCAGTACCGGTGAGATCAGCGCCTGCGTGCTCAACACCAGGCCCCAGTAATAGGTGAGCACGAAAGCCCATTGCCGTTGCGACCACAGCGCATACGCGCCGGCGACGGTCGCCAGATCGGTCAATCGCAGCGGTACCGACCGCTCGATCGACGGCGGGGTGAGGGTGTACACCAACATCGCGAGGTAGATCGCGGCCGTCAGCCCGCCGAGAATACGGCCCAACACTCGCGATTGGTGCTCGGTCTGGCGGCGCCCCACCCAGACCAACAGCACCGCACCGACGACAAACACGGCGATCGCGGCCCAGTGCGACGGGCCGTACACCGTGAATTGCCGGTGAATCACCGTCTACCTCATTGTGCTTGGCTCACCGAGGACATGTGGAAATCCGGGATCCGCAACGTCGGCATCGATGCGCGGGTGGCCCAGTCGCCCCACTCCCGCGGCAGCGTGATCTCGCTGACGCCGGCCTCGGTGGCCCGCCGCAAAAGATCCAGCGGGCTCTCGTTGAACCGGAAGTTGTTCACCGCAGCGCTCACCTCACCGTCCTCGATCAGGTACACCCCGTCCCGGGTGAGCCCGGTCAACAGCAGCACAGTCGGGTCGACCTCGCGGATGTACCACAGCGTGGTCAGCAACAGCCCCCGCTCGGTGCCGGCAATCATGTCGGCCAGTTCAGTTGTGCCACCGGTCATCAGCAGATTGTCGGCGGGCACGGCGACCGGCGCGCCGTATTCGGCGGCCACGGCCCGCGGATAGGCCAAGGCGTTGACCGTCCCGTCTCGGATCCAGTCCACCCGGTCGATGTCCATACCGTTGTCGAAGATCGACACCCGCTCCGAGGAACTGGGGACGGCGATAAACGGCTGGCAGGCCAGCGCATCGGCGAACGGGTCGGAGTACAACGTCAGCCCCAGATCGGTGAGCTTCTCCCCCACCCGGGTTCCGCCGGGCGCCGACAGTGCGGTGCGTCCTTCCTGGGCTCCGCGGCCGTCCATGGTCCAGGCCAGGTAGATCATCATGTCGGCCACCGTCGAGGGCGGCATCAGCGTCTCATAGCGGCCGGCGGGCAGCTCGACGCTCCGCTGCGCCCACCCCAACCTCAGCGACAACTCCTCGAGCAATGAATCGACCTGCACCCCAACGAAATCCGGGGTGCTCACCCCGGCCCAGGCGCTGGCACCGTTGCGCTTGGCATTGATCTCCACCGACCCGGTGGGCTGGGTGTAGCGCCGGCGTAGACCCGACGAGGTGGCCACGAACGTGGTCTCCATGATGTGGCGGGCGTATCCGTAGAGCTGGTCAGAGCCGGCGAAACCCTTGGCCAGGTCGTCGGCGATGCCGGTGAACACCCGTGCCCCGGTATCGGCCACGGGGGCATCCCAGTCGGCGGGAACACCGGTGCCCGGCAGCGGTGGTGCGGCGTCGCGCGCTTCCGGTGAGGCGGCGGCGGCGCGCTGCGCGGCGGCCACCAGCTCGGGGATCACGGCCGGATCCACCTCGGTGGATCGAACCGACCCGACGTGCGCCTTGTCACCGCGGCGCAGGATCGAGATCACCGTGGTGGTGCGGCTGACCGTCTCACCGTTGGTGGTCATCGAGTTGCCGGCCCACCGCAGTGACGCGTCGGCCCGGTCGGTCACCAGAACCATGGTCTCCAGGCCGGGATCGGCTGCAGCCAAAGCGATCTCGACGACCTGCTGTGCGCCGATCATCGGCCGCCCTCCGCCCGGGTGTTGAGGATGTTGATGCCGCGGAACAACGCGCTCGGGCAACCGTGACTGACCGGCGCCACCTGTCCGGGTTGGGCCTTGCCGCAGTTGAACGCCCCACCGAGGCGCCAGGTGGACGGTCCGCCGACGGCTTCCATCGCGCCCCAGAAGTCGGTGGTGGTGGCCTGGTAGGCCACGTCACGCAGCTGCCCGTCCAGACGCCCGTCGCGGATCCGGTAGAACCGCTGCCCGGTGAACTGGAAGTTGTACCGTTGCATGTCGATCGACCACGACTTGTCACCGACGATGTAGATGCCGTCGCTCACGCGTGAGATCAGGTCCTGCGTGCTGACGTCCTCCGGTCCGGGCTGCAGCGACACATTGGCCATCCGTTGGATCGGAACATGGTGGGGCGAGTCGGCATACGAACAGCCGTTGGAACGGGGCCGCCCGAGCCGGGGCGCGAACACCCGGTCCAGTTGATAGCCGACGAAGACGCCGTCGCGCACCAGGTCCCAACTCTGAGCCCGCACGCCCTCATCGTCGAACCCCACTGTGGCCAAGCCGAATTCCACCGTGCGGTCGGCGGTCACGTTCATCACCGGCGAGCCGTAACGCATGGTGCCGAGCTTGTCCGGGGTGGCAAACGAGGTCCCGGCATAGGCCGCCTCGTACCCGATCGCCCGGTCGTATTCGGTGGCGTGGCCGATCGATTCGTGGATGGTCAGCCACAAATTGGACGGGTCGATCACCACGTCGTAGGCGCCGGCGACCACCGACGGCGCCTTGACCTTCTCGGCCAGCAGCGTTGGCAGCTCGGCCAATTCGGAGGTCCAATCCCACACGTCGTCACCGGCCAGCGCTTCCCAGCCCCGGGCGGTCGGTGGGGCCAGAGTGCGCATCGTCTCGAAGGAGCCGGCAGCGGAGTCGACGGCGACGGCCTCCATCGTCGGCATCACCCGCACCCGCTGCTGGGTGATCGTCGATCCGAAGGTGTCGGCGTAGAACGCCTGTTCCTTGACGGCGTGTAGCCCAGCCGACACATGGTCGATGCCGTCGGCAGCCAGCAGCCGCCCGGAGTACTCGCCGAGCAACGCGATCTTGTCCGAGGTCGGCACCGCGAACGGGTCGGTGCGGTAGTCGGACACCCAGCTCACGTCGGTGTAGACCGGTTCAGCGGCCAGCTCGATGCGTTCGGCGTTCAGGGGCGCCAGGGTGGTGGCCACCTGCACGGCCCGTCGGGCGGTCTGCGCGGCCACGTCGGCGGCCAGTTCGGCGTGTGAGGCGAACCCCCACGCGCCGTCCACGATCACCCGCACCGCCAGGCCGATCTCCCGGTTGAGCACCGAGGTCTCCAACTCGCCGTCGCGCAGCTGGACGATCTCGGTGGTGATGCGGTGAATCCGCAGGTCGGCATAGCTGGCACCAGCGGCGACCGCCGCGGCCAGCGCCGCGTCGGCCAACTCCAACCGGGGCAGCTCCAGGAAATCGGCGTCCACGTGTCGTCGAGCTGTCACGGTTTCCCACAGTAAACGGTGCGCTCTCAGCATGACCTCATACGCTGACCGGATGGCAGAGCTCAGCAGACGGGCCGTCCTGGGCGGCGCGGCGGCCGTGGCCGGTGCGGCCGCGGTGGGTTTCGGCGGGTACGAATTGCTCGCGAGGCGCAGCCCCGGGACAGCCGGACAACCCAACATCCTCGTCGTCATCGTGGATCAGATGCGGGCACCGCAGTGGTTTCCCGATACTCAACAACTCGGCGCGCTGCTGCCGAACCTCGAGCGCCTCCGAATCCGCAGCACGTCGTTCGGCTCGCACTACACCGCCTCGAACATGTGCACGCCGTCGCGCGGCGTGATGACCACCGGGCTGTACTCCCACCAGACCGGCTGTCTGTACACCGGTGAGGGGCCCACCGAGTCGACGCTGGCCGTGCGATTTCCGACCTGGGGGACGATGCTGCGCGACGCCGGCTACCGCACCTGGTGGTGGGGCAAATGGCACCTGGGCAGTGCGGCCGACAACACCCCCGACGGGCTGGACGTCCACGGGTTCTCCGGCGGTACGTACCCGTCGCCCAACGGTGCACCCAACCAGGGCTTGCAGCAGGACCCGTCGATCGTCGACCAGTTCGCCGGATGGTTCGACGCGCACGCCACCGACGGGCCATGGTGCACGACGGTGTCGCTGGTCAACCCGCATGACATCTGTTGGTGGCCGAAAAACCCACTGCCGGAAGATGTTCCCCACCGTTTCACGGCAAAGCCGGTCAACTTCGAGTCCGCCGAGGATCTACGGCGGCGGGGTAAACCCCAGTTGCAGATCGATTACATGAACTTCATGTCACCGCTGATGACCGGTGCGATGGACTACACCGGGCCCGAGGCGGCGGCGCAATGGGCGCGGTGTCTGGACATGTACCTGTGGTTGCAGCAACAGGTGGACGCCCAGATCGGTCGGGTGCTCGACATCCTGTCCGCCAGGCCAGAGGTCGATGACAACACCGTCGTGGTGTTCACCTCTGACCACGGCGAATACGCCGGCTCGCACGGACTTCGCGGTAAGGGCGCGGCGGTCTACGAGGAGAGCATCCGGGTGCCGCTCTATATCCGGGATCCGTTCGGGCACCTCACCCCCAGCGCGGGTGAGACCCGGACGCAGCTCACGTCCACTGCCGACCTGGCACCGCTGTTGCTGACGATCGCCCACGGTGGCGCGGGGTGGCGCTCCGATTCTCGCTACACCTACCTGGCCGGTCGCGGCGATGTCGCCGCCATCGCCGCCGACGCGGGTGCGCCGGGCCGGCCCTGGATCGCACACGCCACCGACGACATGTCGGTGGAGGAGATGGCCGCGTTGATGAAGTCCCCGCTGGCACAGAAGTTTTTCGGACCCACCGGATCTCCGACGAACATCCCGACGTCGGCGCCCAGCCACATCGTGGCCGTCCGCACCCCCGAGGCCAAGCTCGGCATGTACACGTACTGGAAGCCCGGCTCGATGGACATCGACACCTCCCGACCGCACCATCACGAGCTCTACGATTACACAACCGATTCCGGCATTCAGGAACTGGACAATCTGGCCGGCCGCAGTGCCAAGGAGGCCGAGCTGCAGGCCCTGCTCGACAACGAGGTGCTGCCCGAGCTGCGGGCACCGTTGCCCGATTTTCTCGATGAGGCGCAGGAGCAGGGGTTGGCGAATATGAGGGAGCTCACGGAGTTGCGCGGAGGCTGAGCCGACAAATCGAGCACGGAGGCTGAGCCGACAAATCCAGCACGGAGGCTGAGCCGAGTGAGCCGACCAAAACGCCTCCCGACGGCGCCTGAACTACTACCTTTGCCGCCATGCGCGTATTGGTCACCGGGGGAACCGGATTTGTGGGTGGTTGGAGCGCAAAAGCAATCGCTGATGCGGGCCATTCCGTCCGGTTTCTGGTCCGCAACCCTGACCGGCTGCACACGAGCGTCGCCAGACTGGGGGTCGATGTCTCCGATTTCGCCGTGGGCGACATCACCGATCGGGATTCGACGCTGCAGGCGATGCAGGGGTGTGATGCCGTCCTGCACAGCGCGGCCTTGGTCGCCACCGATCCGAGTCAGAGCGCACAGATGTTGGCCACCAACATGGATGGCGCCCAGAACGTACTCGGCGGTGCCGCCAAGCTGGGACTCGATCCGATCATCCACGTGTCGAGTTTCACCGCGCTGTTCCATCCCGGACTCAAGACGCTGAACGCCGACCTGCCGGTGGTGGGTGGGACCGACGGGTATGGGCAGTCCAAGGCACAGGTCGAGATCTACGCGCGCGGAATGCAGGACGGCGGTGCACCGGTGAACATCACCTACCCCGGCATGGTGCTCGGACCGCCGGTCGGCGACCAGTTCGGTGAGGCCGGCGAGGGGGTGGCCGCCGCACTGCAACTCGGCGGCATTCCCGGGCGCAGCGCCGCCTGGACCATCGTCGACGTGCGTGACCTCGCCGACCTGCACGTCGCGCTGCTCGAACCCGGACGCGGACCGCGCCGCTACATGGCCGGCGGAAAGCGGGTGGCGGTCAGTGAATTGGCAAGCCTGCTCGCCGATGTCGGCAAGAAGCGCATGCTCACCGTTCCGGTACCCGACACCGCGCTGCGGATGGCCGGTCAGGTGCTCGACCGTCTCGGCCCGTTCCTGCCGTTCGAGATACCGATCACCGAGGCCGGAATGCAGTACTACACCCAGATGCCCGAGTCCGACGATTCACCCAGCGAACGGGAACTGGGTATCTCCTACCGCGATTCCCGAACCACCCTGGCCGATACGGTCGCCGGGTTTCGGCAACTCGACCGCTGAAGGGCCGGGTCAGCTTCCGGCGATCTCACCCGCGGTCTGCACCACGGCCGCCGCCGGCGCCGGGGCACCCAGTTGGCGGGCGGCGAAATCCGCCGCTTGGATTGCCATCCCGTTGCTCTTGTACGAGCTGTGTGCTGCGCGGTCCCGGCCGCCCGGGAAGCAGATCGGGTCGCCCGTCGCGCACAGCTGGATGGTCTTGGTCACATACGGCTGACCGATCGTCAGAGGCGGTGCGCTGCGATCGGCCAGTCCCAGCACCCACTCGTCGGGGGTCCCGAACAGGGCCACCGCCGCCACATGCGAGGCGACCGAGGCCGGCATAGGTCCACTGATACCGGCCGGCAAGACGAAGCCGTCGGGCACGCTGCTGGCCGTCGTGTAGCCGGCGACCGCCGCACCCTGCGAGTAACCACCGAGCACGATCTTCGTGGCCGGGCAGTTGGCGGCGATCGACTGGATCCTGCCGCTGGCGTCGGCGATTCCGTCGGCGGCCTGGCCGAAGTTCAACGATGCCGGGTAGTTCACCGCATAGACGTCCACACTTTCACCCGGCAGCCTGGCGGTGAGCGCATCGACGAATGCCTGTCCGGTCGCGCCGATGCCGGGGGCTTCGAACGTGCCTCGGGCGAAGACGACCTCGACGTCGGCGCAGGCGTCGTCCGCCGCACCGGCCGAGGCGATCATCGGGCCGGTCAACGCGCCAACCGCGATTGCGGCCGAGGTCAGCACGGTGAAGATGCCTTTTCGAGCCAGCTGCCTGATGTTCATGTGCGTCCCGCCCATCCGTCCCGTGTGCCATCACCCGCTGTGGAAGTGGCAACTACCTGCTACAAGACCAACGAGCCGGGCCCTGATTCCGGATCAGTCAAGTGATGTACGCCACCTGAGCACAGCGCGGTTGTGGGAATTGCGCAGCAAGGGCCGAGTGATCAACGCTGCCTGCATCGCGGTCTGATCGGTGAGCCCGGCGTGACACACCACATCATCGACCCGCTTTAATGGCCCGATGGCCACCTCGCGTGTCCGCACAACCGCCCTGGGGTACGCCCTTGTCGCGCCCAGCCTGTTCGGCGTCGTCACCTTCCTGCTGTTGCCGATGCTGGTGGTGGTCTGGCTGAGCCTGCACCGCTGGGATCTTCTGGGCCCGATCGAGTATGTGGGCCTGGACAATTGGGCCTCGGTGTTGAGCGATTCGTCGTTCGCCATGTCGTTGGCGGTGACGTTGCTGTTCGTCATCCTCGTCGTGCCGGTGCAGACCGTGCTAGGTCTGATCGCGGCCGCGTTGCTGGCCCGTGGCCTGCCCGGCACCGGATTTTTCCGCACCGTGTACGTGCTGCCGTGGATCTGTGCTCCACTGGCCATCGCGGTGCTGTGGAAATGGATTCTGGCCCCGACCGACGGAGCGCTGAGCACCGTGCTGGGTCGGCCGGTCGAGTGGCTCACCGATCCGGGTCTGGCCCTGCCGGTGGTGTCGGCGGTCGTGGTGTGGACCAATGTCGGCTACGTGACGTTGTTCTTCCTGGCCGGCATCCTCAACATCCCCGCCGACGTGCACAACGCCGCCCGGACCGACGGCGCCACCGACTGGCAGCGGTTTCGCCACATCACGTTGCCGATGTTGCGTCCGACCCTGTTCTTCGTGCTGGTCACCGGAATCGTCAGTGCCGCGCAGGTATTCGACACCGTGTACGCGCTGACCGCGGGTGGACCGCAGGGGCGCACCGATCTGGTGGCCCACCGCATCTATGCCGAGGCGTTCGGGGCGGCGGCGGTGGGACGCGCCTCGGTGATGGCCATCGTGCTGTTCGTCATCCTCGTCGGCATCACCCTCGTCCAACATGTGTACTTCCGCCGCAGGATCAGCTATGACCTCACGTAACGCACTGATCTATACGGGGCTGCTCCTCGGCGCGGTGATCACGCTGCTGCCGTTCGGGCTGGGACTGCTGACCTCGGTCACCTCGGCCGAGCAGTTCGCCACCGAAGCCCCGCTGTCGCTGCCCGCTCCGCCGACCCTGGCCAACTACGTCGGGCTGTCCGATGCGGGTTTCGGTCGCGCCCTGATGGTGACGGCATTGATGACCGCGGTGATCTTGTTGGGCCAACTGGTGTGCTCGGTGCTGGCCGCCTACGCCTTTGCCCGGCTGCGTTTCCCGGGACGCGACGTGCTGTTCTGGGTCTACATCGCGACGCTGATGGTGCCGGCAACGGTGACCGTGGTGCCGTTGTATCTGATGATGGCCGAGGCGGGGCTGCGCAACACTTTCTGGGCGCTGGTGTTGCCCTTCATGTTCGGTTCGCCGTACGCGATCTTCCTACTGCGCGAGTACTTTCGGTCGATTCCGGGTGACCTGATCAGCGCCGCCCGCCTCGACGGCGCCAACACTCTCGATGTGATCACCCATGTGGTGGTGCCGGCCAGCCGGCCGATCCTGGTGACGTTGGCGTTGATCACCGTGGTGAGCCAGTGGAACAACTTCCTGTGGCCGTTGGTGATCACCAGCGGCAGCAAGTGGCAGGTGCTGACGGTGGCGACGGCCGGGTTGCAGACGCAGTACAACGCGCAGTGGACGCTGGTGATGGCGGCGACGACGGTGGCGATCGTGCCGTTGATCGGGTTGTTCATCGCCTTCTCGCGCAACATCGTCCGGTCGATCGTCGTGACGGGGATCAAGTGAGGCGCTCCACGTTGCTGGCCGCGGGGCTGGCCCTGACCATGGTGATCCTGTTGGTGGCCGCGGCGCTGTTGGGCCGGACCACCGAACCCGCGGGCCGCACGGTGGTGACCGTCCGGCTGTGGGATCCGCAGGTGGCCGCCGCGTACCGGGAGTCCTTCGCCGAGTTCAGCCGGGCACATCCCGACATCAAGGTACGGGTCAACACCGTCGCCTACTCGTCATACTTCGACAGCCTTCGCACCGATGTGGCCGGCGGCAGCGCCGACGACATCTTCTGGCTGTCCAACGCCTACCTCGCCGGCTACGCCGACAACACCCGGCTGCTGGACATCGGGAACACGTTGGGCGCCAACGCCTCCCGGGCCTGGGAACCCTCGGTGGTCAACCAGTTCACCCGGAACGGCACCCTGTGGGCGGTCCCCCAGCTGACCGATGCCGGTATCGCGGTGTACTTCAACGCCGACCTGCTCGACGCCTCCGGAGTGGACCTGGCCGAGCTCACCACGCTGCGCTGGTCGGACGGCCCCGACGACACACTGCGGTCGGTGGCGGCCCGGCTGACCCTCGATGAGCAGGGCCGCGACGCCACGGCCGAGGGATTCGATGCCGGCCGGATCCGGCAGTGGGGCTACAACGCGGCCAACGATCTGCAGGGCATCTACCTCAACTACATCGGCTCGGCCGGTGGAGTTTTCACCATCGGCGACCGCTTCGCATTCGACAATCCGCAAGCGGTCACGGCGTTCCGGTATCTGGTGCGGTTGATCAACGACGATCATGTCGCCCCGCCGGCCTCGGCCACCAACAACATCGGCGACTTCTCCCGCAACGTCTTCCTGCAGGGCCGCATGGCGCTGTTCCAATCCGGCACCTACAACCTGGCCGCCGTCGCCAACCAAGCTCGGTTCCGGTGGGGCGTGGTGATGCTGCCCGCCGGCCCCAAAGGGCGCGTCAGCGTCACCAACGGCATTGCCGCAGCAGCGAACTCGGCCACCCGCCACCCCGACGCGGTGCGCGAGGTGCTGGCCTGGATGGGCAGCAAACGCGGCAACGAATACCTGGGCGCCGGCGGGGCGGCCATCCCGGCCGTACTGGCGGCGCAGCCCGTGTACCACGACTACTGGGCGGGGCGTGGGGTTGATGTCAGCCCATTCTTCCGCGTCCTGCGCGGCCCGCGCATCCCGGCGCCCGGAGCCGCCGGTTTCCCGGCCGGTTACCAGGCGCTGCAGCCGTATTTCGACGAAATGTTCCTGGGTCGCGTCGATGTCGAGAAGACGCTGTCCGATGCGCAGTGGGCGGCCAACACCGCCGCGGCCCGCTAGCGCCCGGTCATCGACGCGGCAGGCTGGTCGGCAGGATGGTCAGCTCCAAGGCCAGGGCGCTACCGCAGACCAACACGAGGACGGCGAAGGTGATCCAGTCCCGCGCACGGGGCCGCGACGGCGCGGCCGAGAACTGGCCGGCCCCACCGCGAGCGGTGATCGCGTCACCCATCTCGTCGCCGCGGCGCAGCGCCACGGTGACCGCGGCCGCCAACAGGTCGACGAGGTTGGACACCCGCTGCTTGCGTCGTTCCCGAAACGTCTCGGCCGGTTCGACCGGACGTAACCGGTGCGCGGCATACAACGTGCGGAACTCGTCGATCAGCATCGGGAAGGCCCGCAACGCCAACGCGATCGTCACCGCCCAGTCGTGCACCGGAATACGCACCAGCCGCAGCGGGCGGCCCAATGTGGCTACCGCCGGGGCGATCTCGGCGACGTTCGTCGTCCAGGACACCAACGCGCCCAGGCCCAGGAGCACGACCGCCAGTGCGGTGATCCGCAGGTAATTGAGCAGACCGCCCAAACCGATCTGCACCGAACCGATGTCGATGAACGGGGATCCGCCGGCCAGCGATGCCAGCGCACCACCGATGAACAACAGGATCCACAAGAAGAACGGGATCGACGGCACCACGCCACGCGGAATGTGCGCCAGCCGGGCCGTCACCAAGACCAGCACCGCGACCGAGGCGATGGGCACCCATCCGGGATAGAACGTCAGCAGAACGCCGATGCCGGCCACCGCCAACAGTTTCGTACCGGCCCACAACCGGTGGATGACGGTGTCACCGGGGACCGGGCGCAACAGCACCACGGGCTTGCGTTGCCCCCGTGCAGGTGTGGTCATCGGGGACCTCCGGCAGCCGTTGGGGCCAGCGCCAGTTCGCCGCGGTGCAGGTGCAGCGTGCGGGGGCACAGGCCTTCCAGGCCGGTGAAGTCGTGCGAGATGACGACGACGGTCAGCCCGTTGTTGTGCCGCAGGTCTTCCAGCAACCGCAGCAGCCCCCGCTGGCTGGCGGCGTCGAGCCCGGCGAGTGGCTCGTCGAGGATCAGCGCACGCGGCGAGCGGGCCAGCAGGCCCGCCAACACCACCCGACGCATCTGACCGCCGGAGAGTTGGTCGATGCGCCGCTCGCCCAGCGCCGCATCCAATCCCACCATCTCCAGCGCAGCAGCGACCCGGTCATGCTCCCGCACCGAGAAGCCTGCGGCCGAGGCGATTTCCTTGTCGACGGTACTGCGCATCAATTGCAGCCGAGCGGCCTGGAAGGACAGCGCCACCGAGCCCACCTGTTGGGCCACCGGCACCCCGTCGAGAAGGCAGGCGCCGTAGGTGGGCACGGTCAGTCCGGCCATGATCCAGGCCAGGGTCGATTTGCCCGAGCCGTTCAACCCGTGCACCAGGACCCCATCGCCCTCGTTGACCGTGAAGGTGATGTCACGTAAAGCTGTTTTGGCCCACGGGGTTCCGCTGGCGTACTCGTGCCCGACACCGGTCAGCTCCAGCACCGGCGCACCGGCATGCGTGGTCGATGCGGCGGCAGTGGGTACCGCCGACGTGTGCACCATGTCGGTGTTGTCTGCGGTGCCGCCGTTACCGCTGAGCGCCACTGTCCGGTCGGCGGAATCGGCCTCGTCGTTGTAGTGCGTGATGTGCACGAGCGACATCTGGTGATGGTCGGTCAGCCCGGACAACACGTTCATCAGGGTGTCGCGGCCCTGTTGGTCGACCATGCTGGTGACCTCGTCGGCGATCAGCAGCGAGGGTTCGCGGGCCAGCGCACCGGCGACGGCCAACCGCTGCAGTTCGCCACCGGACAGTCCCCCGGTGTCGCGCTCGGCCAGGCCGTCGAGCCCGACCTCACCCAGCAGTCGCTCCACGTCGACGGCCGTGCCGACGGGAAGCCCCCACACCACGTCGTCTGCCACCCGGGTCCCCAGCACCTGGCTTTCCGGATGCTGCATCACCACCGCGGTGCCGCCCATGCGGCCCAGCCCCACCGCACCGGCTCGCTCGATGCTGCCCGCGCTGGGTTGGCGCCCGGCCAAAAGCAACATGAGGGTGGTCTTGCCCGAGCCGTTGGGACCGGTCACCGCGACGTGTTCACCCGGCTGAAGCTCCATCGACACCGGCCCCAGCGCATCGCGCTCGACACCCGGATAGCGGAACCGCACGTCGTTCAGCCGGGCCGGAACAGGGGCTACGACGGCGTCCCCCTCGGCGTCGGCGTCGAGTTTGTGGACGTCGGGAACCCCGAGCAGGCGCGCCAGGATGCGTGACAGCGCCCACCAACCGACCATGCTGACGGAGGTGATGCTGAAGACACCGAGCAGCAGCATCAACAGCGGCCAGTAGTCCAGCATCGTGGCGAAGGTGGCCCGCAGCGGATCGGCGGCCGCGTCGAGCATCGGGATCTGCTCGAGCACCTTCGCGATTCCCTCGATGCCTGCGGTCAGCGAATCGAAGATCAGGTTGCGCAGCCGGGTCAGCACGGTGAGCGCCACGACTGCTGCGGCCCCGAACACCACGCCGGCGACGACGGCGGCGCCGAACGCCGTGGCGGTGCCGCGGCCCCGGCGCTTGACCACACCGGTCAAACCGCCGATATAGGCGCAGTCGATGACGGTCATCATCCCGCCCATGCCGGCGATGAGGAAGGCGATGGCACCCGCGGCGACGGTCGCGGCGACCAGCACCCGCAGCCGGTAGCGGTAGGCCAGCAGACCCATCGGCACGGTTCCCAGGACCGAGAGGCCTCCCGCGAACGGCACCACCACTGCGATGATCGCGGTGGCGGCACACAGCGCCGCCATCACCGCTGCCTGCGCAAGTTCGCCGGGAGTGAGGCCGCGCCGAGGCGTCGTCGCCGGAGGTTTCGCGGTCATTGCTCGATTCTGCCAGCCGGAATCGTCCCCGTCGGATGGCCGTCCTGTGAGGCAGAGCACGCGAAAGAACTCGACTGCATAGTAAATCTATGTAATTATGGGCAGATGCCCACCGAGGATGTCATGGTCACCGACGAAACCGAACTCGGCGCCGACCTGCTGTCGGTCGTCGCCCGGTTGAACCGGCTGGCCACGCAACGCACCCGGCTGCCCCTGCCCTGGGCGCAGGCCCGGCTGCTGTCCACCATCGAAGATCAGGGCGAGGCGCGCATCTCCGATCTCGCCCTGCTCGACCACTGCTCACAACCCACCATGACCACACAGGTGCGCCGGTTGGAAGATGCCGGCCTGGTCACCCGCACCACCGATCCCGGCGATGCTCGCGCGGTCCTGATCCGCATCACTGAGCAGGGCCGGCGGACCCTCGATCAAGCCAGGGCCGATCGTGCCGCGGTGATCAACCCGAGGCTTGAACGGCTGAGCCCGCAGGACCGCCAGACGCTGGCAGCCGCCGTCGACGTGATCCGGCGCATGCTCACCGACGTCAACGAGCATCCGCTCTCCCACGAAACCAGTTAGGAGTTACCGCCCCGATGTGGCGCCAACCCAAGGCCGTTTGGGCCGTCGCTTTTGCCTCCGTCGTGGCCTTCATGGGCATCGGACTGGTCGATCCCATCCTTAAACCGATCGCCGACAACCTCGACGCCTCGCCCTCGCAGGTGTCGTTGTTGTTCACCAGCTACATGGCGGTGATGGGGGTGGCGATGCTGATCACCGGTGTGGTGTCCAGCCGCATCGGCCCCAAGCGCACCCTGCTGCTCGGCCTGGTGATCATCATCGCCGGGGCCGGCCTGGCCGGGATGAGCGACACCGTGATGCAGATCGTGGGCTGGCGCGCACTGTGGGGCCTGGGCAATGCGCTGTTCATCGCGACCGCCCTGGCCACGATCGTCAGCTCCGCGAAAGGGTCTGTGGCGCAAGCCATCATCCTCTATGAGGCCGCACTGGGCCTGGGCATCGCAATCGGGCCGCTGGTCGGCGGCGTCCTCGGCTCACTCTCCTGGCGCGGCCCGTTCTTCGGCGTCTCGGCCCTGATGGCCTTCGCGCTCGTGATCACCGCGTTGCTGTTGCCGGCCACCCCGCGTGCCGCGCGCGCCACCACGCTGGCCGATCCGTTCCGGGCGCTGCGCCATCGCGGGCTGCTCGGTGTCGCGATCACCGCACTGCTCTACAACTTCGGCTTCTTCACCCTGCTGGCCTTCACGCCCTTCCCCCTGGACATGACCGCCCACCAGATCGGGCTGATCTTCTTCGGCTGGGGCGTGGCCTTGGCCTTCACCTCCGTGGTGGTCGCCCCGCGACTGCAACACCGGTTCGGCACCGTGCGGGTGCTGATCCTCAACCTGATCGCCTTCACCGCCGTGCTGACGGTGATGGCGGTGTGGACCGATTCCAAGGCCGTACTGGCCTCAGGCGTGGTGATCGCCGGTTTGTTCATCGGCATCAACAACACGCTGATCACCGAGACCGTGATGAAGGCCGCGCCTGTCGAGCGCGGCGTGGCCTCGGCGGCGTACAGCTTCCTGCGCTTCGGCGGCGCGGCCGTCGCACCGTGGCTGGCCGGCGTGCTCGGCGAACAGGTCAACGTGCACCTGCCCTACTGGGTGGGCGCGGCAGCCGTGTTGGCCGGCGCGGGTGTGCTCTTCGCAACCCGACCACACCTGACCGGGATCGATGCCGAGGAGGACGAACTCGACGAGCTGACCGATGAGGCGGCTGCCGTCACCGTCGGCTCCGACACCTGACGGCTGTTGCGCGCCGGCCGACTCGCCGAGATCGACGTGAGGGTCGTGCTTGTGTCGATTTCACGACCCTGGCGTCGATCTCGATGCGCCAAAGGCCTACATCGCGAACAGTAGGAACTGCGTGACCTGGGTCGGTGAAAAATTGTCGTCACTCACCGCGATCACCGATTGCCGGCCGTCGGGCAGCTTGGGCCCCAAGGTGATTCCCTCGATGTTGTCCAGCGGCGCCAGTCCCGCAGTGTCGGTCAGATCTACCAACAGCGTCTTTCTCATTCCGGACGAACCGTCGTCCAGGCGCGCGGAAAAGATCCGAACCGCCACATGGGTGCCGAAGCCACGCTCGATCACCAGAAAGCTGCCGTCGTCGAGCGCCAATAGATCAGACAGACCGTTGTCGCCGCCCGGCCCGGCGCTGACCGGGTCCAGCGGATAGGTGTACTGGCCGTCCACCGCCCCGGTGTCCGGGTCCAAGCGGACGACGCGGGTCCGTGCACCGTGGTGTTCATCCGGTGGCGGCCCGTCGTCGTAGCCGGGACCCTCCATCGCGGCCCACAGGTACCGCCCGTCCGGACTCAGTGACAGGCCTTCCAGGGCGCTGTTGCGACGCGGGCCGTGCTCGCCCGCCGACATCCGCATGGCGTCGGGCAGGGCGAACTCACCGAGGAAGCTGCCGTCGAGCCCGGCAGTCCGCACCCACGGGTCCAGCAGAATCGGGGGCCCCGGCCCGTCCACCCGCCGCTCCCCCTCACTGGTCCAGTACAGCCGCTGCCGGCCTGGATCGAACGCGATGGCCTCGGGATCCGGCGGAACCACCGGCGGGACGACGTCACGGCGCAAGGGGCGAAAGGGTTGTCCGTCGCGGTCCAGCCAGGGGTGGGTCCCGATGAATTGGACGTCATCGATACCGTTGTCCGACAACGTGATCCGGGCGGTGTAGAAGCGTGCCGGATTGTGGGCCGAGCGGTCGTCGCTGACGATGTAGTAGAGGTCGGCGGCCGGGTCGTAGCTGATTCCGGACAGGCCCCCGATCACCGTGCCGTCCAGCGTCGCGCCGTGGGCGACCTGGTGTTGACCGAGAAATTCGAATTCCGCCGAGGCGCGGGCCGGCGCGCACCCGGACAAGACCAGCAGACCGGCCGCCAATATTCGGATCAGCATCAGGTGATGACGGCGCCAACCAAGATGCCGACGACATAGGTGCAGGCGATCGCGATGGCTCCGAACAGCAGTTGTCGCAGCCCCGCGACGGCAATCGGCTTGCGGGTGAACCGTGCCGCCACCGCGCCGGCGATCAACAGGCCCACCCCGCCACAGGCCAGCCCAGCCCACAACAACTCGAAGCCGAGCAGGTAGGGAATGAGCGGGATGATCGCACCGATCGCGAACATGACGAACGACGAACCCGCGGCCACGAACGGCGACGGCTTCTCCCGGGGGTCCACACCCAACTCCTGCACAAGATGGAAGTTCAGGGCCCGATTCTCGTCACGGTGGATTTCCTCGGTTGCCTTCAGCGCGGTTTCGGGAGTCATTCCCATCTCTTGCAGCATGGCCACGAGTTCGGCCCGCTCAGCGCTGGGGTTCTTGAGGAACGACTTACGTTCCACACTCACCTCAGAATCGACCTGCTCATTGGCCGTGGTCACCGAGGTGTACTCACCGAGCGCCATCGAGAAGGCCCCGGCCAATAGGCCCGCCACACCGCTGAGCACGACCGTCTGGGCCGAGGCGCTGGCCCCGACACCGGCGATCAACGCGGTGTTGCTGACCAGACCATCCATCGCACCGAAGGTCGCCGCACGTAGCCAGCCGCCGGTGACGTCGGCGTGCCGGTGATAGCTCACATGCGGCAAACCCGTGGGAGACAGTGACTTACCGACAGACTCCGGCATGACGCCAATCTTGCGCTGCGGTGTCACCAGTGTCCAGGAAGGTAGACCTTGGTAACAACCGCCGCACAGGAACCGTCGCACACGTTACCGTCGGGTATGACCACCACTGCCGAGCATCTTCGAAACGCGTTGGACGGCCGCTGGCGCGACGTCAAGAACGCCATGCGGACCAGACTGTCGGACGAGGTCTTCCGGCCGCACTACACGCCCAACACCGTCATCGCCCGGGCCAAGGTGGCCGAGCAACTCAAGATCATGGCGGCGGCCGGGGCAGCCGAGGACGGCTTCCGCAAGGAGCACGGCGGCAACGGCGACGTCGGGGCGGCCATCACCCAGATCGAGATGCTCGCCATGAGTGATCTGTCACTGATGGTCAAGGCCGGCGTGCAGTGGGGCCTGTTCGGCGGCGCCATCGAGAACCTGGGCACCGAACGCCACCACCAGGCCTACGTCCGCCCACTGATCGACCTGGAACTGCCGGGCTGTTTCGCGATGACCGAGACCGGTCACGGCAGCGATGTGCAGTCACTGGAGACCACCGCCACCTACGATCCGGCGACCCAGGAATTCGTCATCCACTCCCCCACCCCGTCGGCCCGCAAGGACTATATCGGGGGTGCGGCCGAGACCGCCCGCGTAGCAGCCGTTTTCGCGCAGCTGATCACCCCGGACGGCGAAGGGCATGGGGTGCACTGCTTCGTCGTGCCGATCCGCGACGAAGCAGGCAACGACCTGCCGGGCATCACCACCTCGGATTGTCACTACAAGGGCGGGCTGCCCGGCGTCGACAACGGCCGCATCGTGTTCGACCAAGTGCGTATCCCGCGGGAGAACCTGCTCAACCGCTACGCCGACGTCGCCGAGGACGGCACGTACTCCTCGCCCATCGAGAACCCGGGGCGGCGGTTCTTCACCATGCTGGGCACCCTGATTCGCGGCCGTGTCACCGTGGGCGGAAGCGCGGCGGCGGCCGCCCGGGTGGCCCTCGACATTGCCGTCCGATATGCGTTGGAACGCAGACAATTCGACGCTCCCGACAACGAGGGCGAAGTTTTGATCATGGACTACCTGGTGCACCAGCGCCGGCTGTTGCCGCTGATCGCAAAGTCATACGCGCTGCAGTTCGCCCAGAACGAACTGGTGGCCAAATGCCATGAGCTGCAGACCTCCGACGACCCCGACGCCGAGGAGCAGCGCGAGCTCGAAGCGCGGGCCGCCGGCCTCAAGGCCGCCAACACCTGGCACGCCAGCCGCAGCATCCAGGAGGCCCGCGAAGCTTGCGGTGGCGCAGGCTATCTGGCCGAGAACCGGTTGATCGCGCTGCGCGCCGACACCGACGTGTTCACCACCTTCGAAGGGGACAACCATGTGCTGACCCAGTTGGTGGCCAAGGAACTGCTGACCGCCTACGCCGATGACATCAAGGGCATGAGCCCGGTCGAATGGGTGCGGTTCGCCGCGAACTATGCCGGGGAACGGGTGCTCAAACGCACGGCCGCCCAGACCATCATGCAGACCATCCTCGACACCCGCCAGGACAACGAGGAGGAAGGCAGCCTGTTCAACCGCGGGACCCAGGTCCAGATGTTCGAGGACCGCGAGGAGTACATGTTGGCCTCCGTGGCCAGGCGACTACAGGGCAAGGCCAAGGAGATGTCGGCCTTCGACGCGTTCAACGCCGTGCAGGACCACGTGCTGCACGCCGCGCAGGCTCATATCGACCGCGTGATCCTGGAGGCCTTCGTCGCCGGCATCGACGCCTGTGAGGACGAGACCGCCCGCGGCCTGCTCTCCGATGTCTGCGACCTGTACGCCTTGTCGGTGATCGAGGGCGACAAGGCCTGGTTCATCGAGCACCGCTTCCTGTCCACCGAACGGGCCAAGGCCGTCACCCGTGGCATCAACGAACGCTGCCGCTCACTGCGACCGCACGTGGAAACTCTCGTCGACGGGTTCGGCGTCCCCGAGCAGCTGCGCTACGCGGCGATGCTCGATCCCGAGGAACTGGTCAACGGTTAGGGCTTCGGAATCGGGTCGACGGCAACCAGTTTGCCGTCGTCCCCGATCCGGAACCGCACCGTGGCGATGCCGGTCGGCGACTTCGGCGAATCCTGGCCCTGCTGCCACTGGTAGTTGACCACCACACTGTCGTCGGCATTGGTGACCACGTTGATGTAGGGCCGCGGCTCCGGGGTGGCGGGGCCCAGTGGGGTCTGCCGGTCGAAGAACAGCAGCTGCCCGACGCTGTTGGGCTCGGGATCGGACTGGCCCACCTGTACCCAGTACAGCCGGCAGTTGGTGGTGTGTCCGGTGTTGACCTGGGTCCACTGCTTACCCGCCTCGGGGGCGGGCAATTTGGCGATCTCGGCGGCGATCGTGTCGGCGCTGGGACCGTCGGACGGCGCGCAGGTATCGGGCTTCGGCGGCGGTGCCGAAGGCGGACTCCAGCCGCACCCGACCGCGAGGAGACCGACGAAGGCGACGATGGCGATCAGCCGTGGATACACATCCCCGAGCGTAGCGAATCCGGCCGGCTCGACGGGCGGGCTGACGGCGGCGCGCCGATAGGTGACACTGTGTGCGGTCTGATCACGGACCGTCCGTACCACCTACCCAAGGAGACACTGATGGCTTGGTTCCTCGCGATGGAAGGCCCCGCCAACAAGGCCGTCCTGTACGAACTGCAGGAATCAGTCAACGTCCACCAGATCGCCGAGGAGATGGCCAGTGCCGCCACCCTCGACCGCCCGGTGCCGGTGCCCGCGGTGCTGCAGAACAACAAGCAACAGGTGACGGTGTACGTGCGGCCGGCGGCCTGGGGGGTCTGGACGTTCTACCAACTGACCGAAGAGGAGCGGAAGGCCCTCGCCTCGGTGTCGAATCCACTGGTGGAAGCGCTTGCGCAGGCGGCCCGGCAGAAGCAGGCCCGGCCTCAGGGCTGAAGCCGGGTCGGGAGAACTGGCTCCCCCGGATGGACTCGAACCATCAACCGCCCGATTAACAGTCGGGAGCTCTGCCAATTGAGCTACAGGGGACTACCTTCCGCGGAAGCTCCGCGGCCGAGCGTTGACTCTAGCGTACGGACCGCCGCCGCCGCCAACTCGCTCCCGGACGGGCGCGCCGGGCCGGTGGTGAGGCAGGATGGAACCCGCACACATCTGTCGTCTGGGATGCCCGTCGCTGTGGGAGGAATGCTGTGATCCGCTATGCCGCCGTGATCGCCGTCGGCTACGTGCTGGGCGCCAAAGCCGGCCGACGCCGCTACGAGCAGATCGCCAGCACCTATCGCGCGGTGACCGCCAACCCGGCCACCAAGGCCGTCCTGGACGCCGGGCGACGCAAGATCGCCAAGCGCGTGTCACCGGATCCGCAGTTTCTCACCTTGACCCCCATCGACGCAGAAACGTCGGTGTTCTCCACGAAGGAGAGCACCGACGCTTCGTCGAAAACTCGCTGGTAGGGCGCCTAGCCGATTCCCTGGCTGATCGTGCTGCCGGGCAGCAGCGGGCCCGTCACCACACCGTTCTGCCCGACGCCGACCCACGGCGTGCCGACCTGGGCGGGCATGCCGTTGGAGTAGGACAGGCACTTGCCGTCCTCTTTGTTTCCGAACCAGGCCAGGCAGGCCGGCCCGGCCGTGACCTCGGCCGGGGTGGTCGCGACGAACGCCGGGGCGGCCGCTGCGGCGCCGGCCGCCAGGACGAATGCGCCGACTGCGACGAACCGCCGCGTCTGTGTGCTGAAAAGTGTCACCGGGATTGCCTCTTTCACATCTGGGTGCCCGACTGCGCTCACCCTATCGCGATGTCGTCGATCACGCAGTCAGGTCGTCCCCGCTGGCCTGTTCCAGCAGGCTGCGCCGGTAGGACTCCATCGCCACCAGGTCGCCGAACAAAGCGTGATATTCGTCTCCCTGCTCCACCGGCGACATCCGCTGCAGCTTGGATTTCACCTCGGCGATCTGCCGCCCCACCCACACTTCCTGCAGGCGGGCCAGCACGCTGCCGATGTAGCGCGGCAGATGCTCGTCGTCCTCGACGTTGATCGCCTCCACGCCCAGTTCGTTGACCAGGCCGGCCGCCGCCGGGGACGACGCCTGTTCCCGGACCGCCTCGATCCACTGCGCACCGGATATGCCCGCCGCGGTGCCGCCGGCGGCCTCGATGGCCGAGCGCACCGCGGCGTAACCGGGGTGGGTGAAGCTTTCGGCGGTCAACGAGTCGAAGACCGGTCCGGCGATCGCCGGGTACTGCAGGCCGGCTTTGAGCGCCTCGCGCTGCGGCCATAGCGTCGGGTCGGACGGATTCGGGCGTTGCACGGCCGGCGCCGCGGGACGGCCCGGCGCCCCTGAGGAACGTCGGCTGTCCTTGCGGCCGCCGGTGGCCTCCTCCCGCACCCGGCCGATCACCTGAGCCACGTTGTCCCAGCCGACCCAGCCGGCCAACTGGCGGGCGTACTCGTCACGCAGCGTGGGGTCTTTGATGCGCGCGGCCATCGGCACGCACCGCCGCAGCGCGGCCACCCGGCCTTCGGCGCTGTCCAAGTCGTACTCACCCAGTGCGCTGCGAATCACGAACTCGAACAACGGAGTTCGTCGCGCCACCAGATCCCGCAACGCGCCGTCACCGGAGCGTAGCCGCAGATCGCACGGATCCATCCCGTCGGGAGCAACCGCCACGAACGACTGTCCGGACAGGTTCTGCTCACCCTCGAACGCCTTGACCGCGGCGGCCTGGCCCGCGGCGTCACCGTCGAACACGTAGATCAATTCGCCGCGGAAGAAATTGTCGTCCATCATCAGCCGGCGCAACATCGACAGGTGTTGCTCACCGAAGGCGGTGCCGCACGAGGCCACCGCAGTGGTCACCCCGGCCAGGTGCATCGCCATCACGTCGGTGTAGCCCTCGACGACGACCGCCTGGTGCCCCTTGGCGATGTCGCGTTTGGCCCGATCCAGCCCGAACAGCACCTGAGACTTCTTGTACAGCACCGTTTCCGGGGTGTTGACGTACTTGGCCTGATTCTGGTCGTCGTCGAACAACCGGCGCGCGCCGAAGCCGATGGTCTCGCCCGAGGACACCCGGATCGGCCACAGCAGGCGGCGGTGGAACCGGTCCATCGGCCCGCGTTTGCCCTCCCGGCTCAGCCCGGCGGCTTCCAGCTCCTTGAACTCGAACCCTTTGCGCAACAGGTGTTTTGTCAGCGTGTCCCAGCCTGAGGGGGCGTACCCGCAGCCGAATTGGGCGGCCGCCGCAGCGTCGAAGTTTCGCTCGGTCAGGTACTTACGCGCCTCGGCCGCGTCATCCGAGGCCAGCGCCTGGGCGTAGAACTCCTGTGCGGCGGCGTTGGCGGCCAGCAACCGGCTGCGGCTGCCCCGATCCCGCTGGACGTTGGTGGTGGATCCGCCGGTGTAGGTGACGGTGTAACCGACTTTGTCCGCCAGCAGCTCGACGGCTTCGACGAATGTGACGTGCTCGATCTTCTGGATGAAGGCGTAGACGTCCCCACCTTCGCCGCAGCCGAAGCAGTGGAAGTGACCGTGGTTTGGCCGCACGTGGAACGACGGCGACTTCTCGTCATGGAACGGGCACAGCCCCTTCATCGAGTCGGCCCCGGCCCGCCTCAACTGGACGTAGTCGCCGACAACGTCTTCGATGCGGATTTTTTCGCGAATGGCGGCGATGTCGCGATCAGGGATTCTGCCAGCCACCGGCCTAGTGTATGCGGGCGCCGAGGCCCGCAATTCGCGAACATCGATCGTCGGCTTGTGTTCGACGGCTCTCAGCCCAGGGGCCGGGGCGAGCGGGCCTCGTGCACTCGTTCCAACCGGCTCTCGGTGTAGGACGCGATCTGATCGACCACGACGCGCAACCGGGCGCCGTCGTCGTCGGCCCGGTCGAATTCCGGGGCGAACTGCGGGTCCAGACTGCCCGGGGCCTGCGCCCACAGCGCCAGCGCCACCTCGTGGATCAGGGTGCGCTGATCGGCCTGGATCTGCAGGTGCCGGTGGTCGGACATGATGAACTGCAGGGCCAGCATCTTGAGCAACACCACCTCGGCGCGCACCAGTGGCGGCACCGCCAGGTCGGCATCGAACCTCCGCAGCGGCCGGTCGTCGGCGACGGCCCGGGTCTGGGTGATCGCCGCATTGGCAAAGCGGCCGACGAGTTCACTGGTCATGGTCTTGAGCGCAACCGAGGCCGCCAGGGTGCCGTCGTAGCGCCCCACCGCGGCGACCACCGGGATCTGCGACAGCCGCTCGGCGGCGGCCAGCAGATCGTCGTGGCCGACGCTGGGAAACGACCTCGCCCCCAACTCGGCCAGCGAGGCAGCGGCGTCGCGATCGCCGAGTACCCGCAGGTCGATCCGCCCGGAGATCACCCCGTCCTCCACGTCGTGCACCGAGTACGCGACGTCGTCGGCCCAGTCCATCACCTGGGCTTCCAGGCACGGCCGATCGGCCGGGGCCCCGACCCGCATCCAGGCGGCGGCCTCGGCATCGTCGTCGTAGAAGCCGTACTTCTTGCGGGTGCCGAGGCTGGCCCACGGGTACTTTGCGACGGCATCCAACGCCGCCCGGGTCAGGTTGAGCCCGGCCGAACGTCCCTCGCCATCAAGGACTTTGGGCTCCAGCCGGGTCAGGATGCGGAAGTTCTGCGCATTGCCCTCGAACCCGCCGAACGGTTTGGCGATCTCGTCGAGCGCCCGCTCACCGTTGTGTCCGTAGGGCGGGTGGCCGATGTCGTGGGCCAACCCGGCCAGATCCACCAGGTCGGGATCGCAGCCCAGCCCGATCGCCATCCCGCGCCCGATCTGGGCCACCTCCAGCGAATGGGTGAGCCGGGTGCGTGGGGTGTCCCCGTGCCGCGGACCGACCACCTGCGTCTTGTCGGCCAGTCGCCGCAGCGCCGCACTGTGCAGTACCCGGGCGCGGTCGCGCGAGAAGTCGGTTCGGTGCTCGGCGTCCGTCCCGGGCAGGGCAGCACCCTTGGGCGCTTCGACCACCAGACGTTCCCGGTCGAAGTCGTCATACACCGACTGCCTATCCGCGTTCACCGACGCACAGTCTGCCAGGAACCGACGCGCCGCCTCTGCAGCGCACTAGATTGGCGGTCATGCGTATCGCTCGTGTGCTGTCCATGCTGCTCGCGATCCTGATGACCGGGCTGCTGGTCGCCCCGGCCGCCGCCGCCGAACCACCGCTGCGCTTGGCCACCCAGCTCACGGACGACGCCAGGGTGCTGTCGGCCGCACAGACCGGCAACGTGCAGCGCGCCATCGACCGCCTTTACGACGACCGTCACATCAAGCTGTGGGTGGTCTTCGTCGAGACCTTCGACCGGCAGAACCCGATCGGCTGGGCGCAGAACACCATGCAGCTGAGCGATTTCGGCGACGACGACGTGCTGCTGGCGGTGGCGACGGTGGACCGGGCGTTCGCGTTTCAGGTGCCCGACACGGTGAGCACCTCGGCGCGCGCCGACGACCTCCGGCGCAACAGCGTCACCCCGGCCCTGCGTCGAGACGATTGGGCCGGGGCGGCGATCGCCGCAGCCAACGGGCTGAACTCCGAACCGGAATCCCCCGCCGCAACCGGTATCTCGTGGCCGGCGATGTTGATCGCCCTCGGCGTGGTGCTGGTGCTGGTCGGGTTGTTGTGGTGGTGGTCGCGCCGGCGTCGGGCCAAGCGCCGCCGCGCCGAGTTCGAGGCCGCCAAACGTGTCGACCCCACCGACGCCAATGCGCTGGCCGCGGTCCCGTTGGAGGCGCTCGACGAACTGTCCCGATCGATCGTGGTCGACGTCGACAACGCCGTGCGCACCAGTGCCGCCGAGCTGGAGCTGGCCGTCGAAGAGTTCGGCGACCACCGCACCGAACCGTTCAGCGCGGCCCTGCAGAATGCGAAAACGGCCTTGGCCCAAGCGTTCAACGTGCGCCAGACCCTCGACGACGACGCACCCGAGACACCGCTGCAACAGCGTCAGCTGTTGACGCAGGTGGTGGTGTCGGCGGCCCGGGCCGACCGTGAGCTGGAGGCCCAGAGCCAGGCCTTCGAGCAGTTGCGTGACCTGGTGATCAACGCGCCGGCGCGCCTGGACACCATGACCCAGCAGATGGTCGGCCTGACCGCGCGCATCGAACCGTCGGCGCAGACGTTGCAGAACCTGCACACCCAGTTCGACGCGAGCGCACTGAGTTCGGTGGCGACCAACGTGGACGCCGCCAAGGAGCGGCTCGCGTTCGCCGACCGCAGTATCACCACGGCCCGCGGCCTTGTGTCGCGGCCCGCCACCGATCAAACCGCACTGGTGGATGCGGTGCGCTCGGCCGAATCCGCACTCGATCAGACCCGGACTCTGCTCGATGCCGTGGACAGTGCGGCATCCGACATCAACCGGGCCCTGGCCGGGTTGCCCGCAGCCATCACCGATATTCAGGCCGGCATCGACCAGGCGAATTCTCTACTGGCCCAACCTGATACACCACAGGCGGACAAGCTGAGCGTCACCCGGGACGCCGCGGCCAAGGCCGCCGAGGACGCGAAGTCCAACGGCAACGCCGACCCGCTGGGCACGTTCACCCGGCTCACCAAGGCCGACGCCGAACTCGATCAGCTGCTGGCCGGTGTGCACGAACAGCAGGAGGCGGCCGAGCGGCTGGCCCGGGCGCTGGAGCAGGCGGTGTTCACCGCCCAGTCACGGATCAAGGCGGTGTCGGACTTCATCGAGACCCGGCGCGGCAGCATCGGACCGGAAGCCCGAACTCGGTTGGCCGAGGCCCAACGGCAACTCGAGGCGGCGTTGGCCAAGCGGGCCGACAATCCGAACGAGGCCGTCGCGCACGCCAACGGCGCCTCGACACTGGCCGCACAGGCACAAGGTCTGGCCAACGACGACGTCCGCGCCGCACAGCGGTCTTACACCTCCCAGTACGGCGGAGGTGGCGGGTCCGACATGGGCGCGGTGCTCGGCGGGATCCTGATCGGCAATGTGCTGAGGGGCGGCTTTTCCGGTGGCGGCTTCGGAGGTGGATTCGGCGGTGGGTACGGCGGCAGCTGGGGCGGAGGTTTCGGCGGGGGACGCAGCATGGGCCGGCCGACCTCCTACGGCGGCGCGTCGCACTCGTCGGGCCGCAGCTACAGCGGAGGCAGTGGTCGCTTCTGATCGCGAGAAGACATAAACCCGTACCTTCTCGGGCGAAAAAGTACGGGTTTGTGTCTTCTCGGCGAGGAAAGTCAGCAGCCCTTGAGCCGCACCGCCAGGTAGTCCGACACCTTGTCCAGCGCGATGCGCTCCTGGGTCATGGCGTCGCGCCCGCGGATGGTGACCGCGTTGTCCTCCAGGGTGTCGAAATCGACCGTCACGCAATACGGTGTGCCGATCTCGTCCTGACGGCGGTAGCGCCGGCCGATCGCACCGGCGTCGTCGAATTCGACGTTCCAGTTCTTGCGCAGCTCGGCGGCCAGGTCGCGGGCCTTGGGCGACAGGTCGGCATTGCGCGACAGCGGCAGCACCGCGGCCTTGACCGGGGCCAGCCGCGGGTCGAGCTTGAGCACGGTGCGCTTGTCCACCCCGCCCTTGGCGTTGGGCGCCTCGTCCTCGGTGTAGGAGTCGACCAGAAACGCCATCAGCGAGCGGGTCAGACCGGCCGCCGGCTCGATCACGTACGGCACGTACCGGGTGTCGGTGCCCTGATCGTAGAACGACAGCTCCGCGCCGGAATGCTTTGCGTGCGTGGACAAGTCGAAGTTGGTGCGGTTGGCGATACCTTCCAGCTCACCCCACGGGTTGCCGGCGAAGCCGAACTTGTACTCGATGTCGACGGTGCCGTCGGAGTAGTGCGACAGCTTTTCCTTGGGGTGGTCGTACAGCCGCAGGTTGTCGCGGTCGATGCCGAGGTCGACATACCACTGCAGCCGCGTCTCGATCCAGTACTTGTGCCATTCCGGGGCGGTCGAAGGCTCGACGAAGAACTCCATCTCCATCTGCTCGAACTCGCGGGTGCGGAAGATGAAGTTGCCCGGGGTGATCTCGTTGCGGAAGCTCTTGCCGATCTGGCCGATGCCGAACGGCGGCTTCTTGCGTGCCGTGGTGACCACGTTGGCGAAGTTGACGAAGATGCCCTGCGCGGTCTCCGGCCGCAGATAGTGCAGACCTTCCTCGGACTCGATCGGGCCGAGGTAGGTCTTGAGCATCATGTTGAAGTCACGCGGCTCGGTCCACTGCCCCTTGGTGCCGCAATCCGGGCAGACGATCTCGTCCATCGACACCGAGTCAGGGTCATCGAGCCCCTTCTTCGCCGCGTAGGCCTCCTGCATGTGGTCCTGACGATGACGCTTGTGGCAGTTCAGGCACTCCACCAGCGGGTCGTTGAAGACGTCGACGTGACCGGAGGCCACCCAGACCTGCCGCGGCAGGATGATCGCGCTGTCCAGGCCGACGACATCGTCGCGGCCGGTGACCATGGACTTCCACCATTGCCGCTTGATGTTCTCTTTGAGTTCCACACCGAGCGGCCCGTAGTCCCACGCGGACTTGGTGCCGCCGTAGATCTCTCCGGACTGGTAGACCAGGCCACGGCGTTTCGCCAGGTTCGCAACGGTGTCGATGATCGAAGACGGAGCCACGGTGCAACAGCGTAGCCACCGGCACGCTGGCAGCGATAATCCGCCGCGAGTCGCCGGACCGGTTGACATGCAATATCGCGCATGTATTGTGAGCGGTAATGAAAACGGTTTCCAATTTGGCGGACATTCAGCACGATGACGCCCGCGAGCACACCACTGCCCCGGCACCGGCGATGCCGCCGCGTGAGGTCCTCGACACCGCAGGCGAACTGCTGCGTGCGCTGGCCGCCCCGTTGCGGATCGCCATCGTGCTGCAGTTGCAACAGTCGGCACGGTGCGTGCACGAACTGGTCGATGCGCTCGACGTGCCACAGCCGCTGGTCAGCCAGCATCTGCGGATTCTCAAACAAGCCGGAGTCGTCTCGAGCGAGCGCGCCGGACGTGAGGTGCTCTACCAACTGGTCGACCACCACTTGGCCCACATCGTCGCCGATGCCGTGGCCCATGCCGGGGAGGAGCACCCGTGACGGGCGCGGTCCGCTCCACCCGGCAGCGGGCGGCCATCGCCGACCTGCTCAACGAGACCGACGGCTTCCGCTCAGCCCAGGAACTGCACGACGAGTTGCGCCGCCGCGGCCAAGGTATCGGCCTGACCACGGTGTACCGCACCCTGCAATCCATGGCCACCACCGGCAGCGTCGACACCCTGCGCACCGACACCGGTGAATCGGTCTACCGACGCTGCTCGGAAGACCATCACCACCACCTGGTGTGCCGGGCCTGCGGCGCGACCGTCGAGATCACCGGAGGCCAGGTCGAGACCTGGGCCGCCGACGTGGCCCGCGAGCACGGCTTCTCCGACGTCAGCCACACCATCGAGATCTTCGGCATGTGCCGCGGTTGCAGCGACGGGGACAGCTGACGCGACTTTCCGCGTATTAAGCGTGGTGGCGGTTCCAAGGGCGATTTTCCGCCATGGCGCTTCACGCGCGGGGCCGCTGAGCCCGATCGCGTACCAGCGTCAGCACCGTGTGCTCGGTGAGCGGCGCCAGCCGAACGCAGCCCGGCTCAAGCGGGTCCACCCACAACATTTCCTCGATCTCGGCCTGCACCTGCGGCGTGCCGCCCAAGCTCACCAGGTAGAGCCACGCGTCGACGAAGTGGCCGGGTTCATTGGCCGCCGGCGCCTGGAAGTGGCCGAGTTCCTCGGCGGTCGCCGGGTCGAATCCGACGCCGAGTTCTTCGCGTACCTCGCGAAGAAGCGCCTCGATCGGCTGCTCCCCCGGCTCGATCTTGCCGCCGGGTTGCATGAAGGCCGTCGTCCCGCGTTTGCGCACCACCAACAGCCGGCCGCTCGCGTCGAGCACGACCGCCGCCACGATCCGAATGACCGGGGCGCTCACGTGATCAGGTCGCGGCGCACGTCGGCACCGGTGGCCAGCACCATGAGGATCAACGTGCGCAGCGCGTCGTCGGTCAGTCCGGCGGCCGGGAAGTTGTAGCGCAACATCACATCGGCGACCTTCTTGGCCGGCCGCTTGCGGGTAGCGCCCTTGGGCGTCGCACCGTTGGCGGGGGTCTCGACCAACTTCTCCACCAACACCACCGTGCCCAGCATGGTCTTGCTGGCGTGCTCGGACACCCGGTCACGAATCTTGTTGTTCAGCGGCAGATCCCAGGCCAACGGCTGGGTCAGCGAGACCATCTCGAGGTCCTCGGCGATGGCCACCACTCGCACCGAGGCCACCGACCCGTCGACCGCCACCGTCAGTGCACCGTCGGGCTCCTCGACGACCGAGGACACCTCGCCGAGCACCGTGGACAACCGCTGAAGAAGGTCGGTCATGTCAGGCCCGTCCGAAGCGCCGGTTGCGGTTCACGTACTCCTCGCAGGCCGCCCACAGATCGCGCCGGTCGTAATCCGGCCACAGCTTGTCCTGGAACACGAACTCGGCGTACGCCGACTGCCACAGCAGGAAGTTGCTGGCCCGCTGCTCCCCCGAGGTCCGGATGAACAGGTCCACATCGGGGATGTCGGGACGGTGCAGATGCTTGGCGAAGGTCGCCTCACTGATCCGGTTCGGGTTGATCTTGCCTTCGACGGCCTCGGCGGCCAGCGCCTGTGCTGCCTCGACGAGCTCGGTGCGGCCGCCGTAGTTGACGCAGTAATTGACCGTGATGACGTCGTTGCCGACCGTCATCTGCTCGGCGATGTCGAACTCTTTGATGACGCTGCGCCACATCTTGGGCCGTGACCCCACCCAGCGCATGTTCACGCCCATGGCGTTGAGGTTTTCCCGACGGCGGCGCACCACCTCCCGGTTGAAGCCCATCAGGAACCGGACCTCTTCGGTGCTGCGCTTCCAGTTCTCGGTGGAGAACGCATAGACGCTCAGGTGTTTGATGCCCAGCTCGATGGCGCCGCAGGTGATGTCGATCAACACCGCCTCACCCATCTTGTGTCCCTCGGTTCGGCCCAGCCCGCGCTGAGTGGCCCAGCGGCCGTTGCCGTCCATCACCACCGCGACGTGGTTGGGCACCTGGTCGGCCGGGATCCGCGGCGCGACGGCCTTGGAGGTGTGCTGGGGCGGGCGGGCGAAGCGCCCGTTGGTGCCGGGCGGGATCTCCGGGAAGACGACGGGCCACGTCGAGGTATCCGGGAAGACCGGATAGTCCTCAGGCGCCGGGGGCAGCTGTGGGTAGGTGGTCTTGTCCTGCTGCTTGTCCCGCTTCAAAACCATGGGCCATATCCTGCCTGACCAGCGTGGCCCGCTGCTCGGCGACTGTCCGATCGATCCGGTACACGCGCTCGACCAGAGGCAATGTCCGCAGCTGTCTTTCCAGATGCCACTGCAGATGCGCCGCGATCAATCCACTGGCCTGGCTGCGATGGCTCGATGAGGAGGCCTCGGCATATTCCCAGTCACCCTCGTGCAGCGCCGACATCAGCTCCAGCACGGGCTGCGGTGGGGTGGACGATCCGCTGGGCCGACAGTGCACGCACACGCTGCCGCCGGCGGCGACGTGAAACGCCCGGTGCGGGCCGGGTGCGGCACAGCGGGCGCATTCGGTCAGCGCCGGTGCCCATCCGGCGATCGTCATCGCCCGTAGCAGGTAGGAGTCCAGCACCAGCTCCCGGGCCCGGCGGCCGTCGGCGATGGCCCGCAGCGCGGCCACCGTGAGCCGGTGCAGGTCGGGCATCGGCGCCCGCTCCTCGCCGGCCAGCCGCTCGGCGGTCTCCAACATCGCGCAGGCACTGGTGTAGCGGCCATAGTCACTGACGATGTCGGCGGCGAACGCGTCGATGGCCTGCACCTGGGTGACGATGTCGAGGTTGCGGCCCGGGTGCAGCTGCACGTCGATGTGGGCGAACGGTTCCAGCCGGGCGCCGAACTTGCTGCGGGTACGCCGAACCCCCTTGGCCACCGCGCGCACCAAGCCATGGTCGCGGGTGAGCAAGGTGACAATCCGGTCGGCTTCGCCGAGCTTGTGCTGGCGCAGCACCACCGCCCGGTCCCGATACAGCCGCATCGTGACAGTGTCGCATCATGGCCGGACAGGTTCCGTGACGCAGCGCCGATATCCTCGAAAGTGATGGCCAAATCCACCGACTCCACTGCTCCACTCTTTCCGACCCTGACCAATCAGCTCTATGAATTAGCCAGCGGCGCCCTTACCTGCCAGGAGCTGGTAAGCCGTTCCCTGCAAGCGATTTCGGCCAGCCAGCCCACCCTCAACGCCTTTCGGGTGGTGCTCACCGATCAGGCCATGGCCGACGCCGCCCGCGCCGATCGCGAGCGGGCCGCAGGTCGGTATCGCCTGTTGTCGGGGATCCCCATCGCGGTCAAGGACGACGTCGACATCGCCGGGGTGCCGACCCGGTTCGGCACCGTCGGCGACGGGTACGTGCCCACCGCCGACGCCGAGGTGGTACGCCGACTGCGCGCGGCCGGCGCAGTCATCGTCGGCAAGACCAACACCTGCGAGCTGGGCCAGTGGCCGTTCTCCGGCGGGCCCGGCTCCGGGCATACCCGCAATCCCTGGTCGCGCAAGCACAGCCCGGGCGGCTCCTCCGGCGGCAGTGCCGCGGCGGTGGCCGCCGGTCTGGTCACCGCGGCGATCGGATCCGACGGCGCGGGCAGCATCCGCATCCCGGCGGCGTGGACACACCTGGTCGGCATCAAACCGCAGCGAGGCCGTATCTCCACCTGGCCGCTGCCCGAGGCGTTCAACGGCATCACCGTCAACGGCGTGCTGGCCCGGACCGTCACCGATGCCGCCCTGGTGCTCGATGCCGCCTCCGGCAACACCGACGGCGATCTGCACAAGCCGGCGCCGATCCAGGCCGCGGAATATGTCAGCCGCGCACCCGGACCACTGCGAGTGGCCCTGTCCACCAAATTTCCTTTCACCGGCTTTCCAGCCGAGTTGCACCCCGAGATCCGCCGCACGCTGAAGTCCGTCGGAAAACAGCTCGAGCAACTGGGGCACAGCGTGGTGGAGAAGGACCCCAACTACAGCCTGCAGATGTCATGGGACTTCCTGGCCCGCTCCACCGCCGGCCTGCTGGACTGGGCCGAGCGGCTCGGCGATGTGGAGTACGACGAACGCACCCTGGCCAACATGCGGATCGGCCGGCTGCTGTCGGAGAATGCGCTGCGCAAGGCCCGCATGCACGAGGCCGCCGCGCAGCGTCGGATGTCCTGGATCTTCAACCTCGTCGACGTCATCGTCGCGCCCACCACGGCCCAACCACCGCCGCTCACACACGAATTCGATCGTCGCGGGTGGTCGGCCACCGAACGCGCCTCGATCGCGGCCTGTCCACTGACCTGGCCGTGGAACCTGCTCGGCTGGCCCTCGATCAACGTGCCCGCCGGATTCACCTCCGACGGTCTGCCGATCGGTGTCCAGCTGATGGGGCCGGCCGACAGTGAGCCCCTGCTGATTTCACTGGCCGCCGAGCTGGAGGCGATCACCGGCTGGGCCGCCCAACAACCCGACATCTGGTGGAACACCCCGTCCCAGACCGACGCCTCCCAGGCGGCCGCTGCGATCAACGCGTTCGAGAGGCGGGCTGGTTAGCCGAAATTTGGTGCGTTGGATGCATCCTGCGTGGGTCGGCGAGGAGCAGTCAGGCGCTGCGGCTCAGAACCCCAACCGGCCCAACTGCTTGGGATCGCGTTGCCAGTTCTTGGCGATCTTGACCCGAAGGTCGAGGTAAACCTTTGTGCCGAGCAGCTTTTCGATCTGAGTGCGGGCGGCCGTGCCGACCTCACGCAGCCGGGCGCCACCCTTGCCGATCACGATGCCTTTCTGGCTGTCGCGCTCGACGTAAAGGATGGCGTGCACGTCGATCAGGTCGTCGCGCCCCTCACGCTCTTCCACCTCCTCGATGACCACCGCCAGGGAATGCGGCAGCTCATCGCGCACGCCTTCGAGCGCGGCCTCGCGGATGAGCTCGGCCATCAGCACTTCCTCGGGCTCGTCGGTGAGCTCGCCGTCGGGGTAATACGCCGGCCCCGGCGGCAGCTTCGACACCAGGACGTCGGTGAGGACGTCGAGTTGTTCGCCGGCGGTGGCCGACACCGGCACGATGTCGGTGTCCGGGCCGACCAGCTCGCTGACCGCCAGAAGTTGTTCGGCCACACGGTCCTTGGCGACCTTGTCGGTCTTGGTGACCACAGCGATCAAGGTGGTCTTGGGCGCCACTGCGCGGATCTGCTGATAGATCCAGCGGTCGCCGGGACCGATGCGCTCGTCGGCGGGAATGCACAACCCGATCACGTCCACCTCGGAATAGGTGTCCTTGACCAGGTCATTGAGCCGCTGCCCGAGCAGGGTGCGTGGCCGATGCAGCCCGGGGGTGTCGACGAGGATGATCTGGAAGTCCTCGCGGTGCACGATGCCCCGGATGGTGTGCCGCGTGGTCTGGGGGCGGTTCGAGGTGATCGCGACCTTCTGGCCCACCAGCGCGTTGGTCAGCGTCGACTTGCCGGTGTTGGGCCTGCCGACGAAACAGACGAATCCGGAACGGAATTCCGTCATCCGAGCTCCTCGAGTGTGCATACAGATCGCGAAATCAGCTGAATCGACGATCTCACCGCACGCTCGGCGGTCATGAAACGTTCCCCGCCCGATCGGTGACGATCACTGCGGCGTCGGCGGACAGTTCCCGCACAGCAGCCACGCCCGCGTCGTCAGCGGCACCGCCGACCAGCACGGCGGCCTCAATGCCGGTGGCACCACTGGACACCGCCGCGGCCACCGCCGCCTGAAGCGCCGTCAACTGCAGCGACGCCAAGGACACCGGCGCACCGGCGTAGGTGCGCCCGTCCTGGTCCCGCACCGCCGCGCCGCTGGACGCCTCGGCCCGGCCCATCGCACCGCGCGCCAGCACCACGAGTTTGTTGTCTTCAGCGTCGAGCTCAGTCATCTATATCTCGCGTCTCCTGTTCCGCAGTTTCAGCCGGGCTGACCAGCACCGTGCCGATCCGCACCCGTCCGCGATGATCGGAACCGCCCTCGGCGCGCAACCGCAGACCGTTCCACGTCACTTCGGCGCCCGGCAGGGGCACCCGGCCCAGTTCGAAGGCGACCAGACCGCCGACGGTATCCACGTCGAGATCCTCGTCCGGAGGTAGATCGTAGAGCTCACACACGTCTTCGATCGGCAGTCGTGCCGATACCCGGTACTCCCGCTCGCCGAGGTCTTCGATCGGCACCACCTCGCCGGCGTCGTACTCGTCGACGATCTCGCCGACGATCTCTTCCAGCACATCCTCGATTGTGACCAGACCGGCGATGGCGCCGTATTCGTCGACGAGCAGCGCCATGTGATTGCGGTCGCGCTGCATCTCGCTGAGCAGTTCGTCCAGTGGCTTGGAATCAGGGACAAACACCGCTGAGCGCATCACCTGCGCCACATTGGTGTCGCGGCCGCCATTGGTCGAGTAGTACGTCTGCTGGACAAGGTCTTTCAGGTAGACCACGCCGACGATGTCGTCGACGTTCTCACCGATCACCGGGATGCGGGAATGGCCGCTGCGCACCGCCAACGATGTCGCTTGGCCGGCTGTTTTGTCGCTTTCGATCCACACCATCTCGGTGCGCGGCACCATCACCTCGCGGGCGGCGGTGTCGCCGAGTTCGAAGACGGACTGGATCATCCGGCGTTCCTCGTCGGCCACCACGCCGCGCTGCTGAGCCAGGTCCACGACTTCGCGCAGCTCGATCTCGGAGGCGAACGGCCCGTTGCGGAAGCCCCGGCCCGGGGTCAACGCATTGCCCATCAACACCAGCAGCCGGCTGATCGGGGTGAGCAGCACCGATATCGCCTGCAGCGGCAGCGCCGACATCAACGCGATGGAGTAGGCGTTCTGCCGGCCGACCGTGCGCGGGCCGACGCCGATGGCCACAAAGCTCGTCACCACCATGATCGCGGCCGAGGCCACCAGGCCCCAGCCGACACCGAGCAGCCCGTCCAGGAAGGACACCAGCAGCACGGTGGCGCTGATCTCGCAGGTGATCCGCAGCAGCACAACGAGATTGGTGTACCGGGGCCGCTCGGCGACAACTCGACCGAGCCGCGCGGCGCCGGGGCGCTCCTCGCGGACCAGTTCCTCGATGCGCGCGATCGAGACGGTGGACAACGCAGCGTCGATGGCGGCGAACAACCCGCCGAAACCGACCAGCACCACGGCGCCGAGCAGCGGAAGGATGCCGGTCACGGTTCGTCGAAATATCGTGACTTGTCCAGCAACCGCTGGTCCTTCTCGCTCTGCCGGTCGGCGTGGTACGCCTCGACCTGCTCGGCCACCCACTCCTCCAGCAGCTGGCGTTGCAGCGCGAACATCTCTTTTTCCTCGTCCGGCTCGGCATGGTCGTAGCCGAGCAGGTGCAGCACCCCGTGCACGGTCAACAGGGCCAGCTCCTGACCGAGCGAGTGCCCGGCCTTGGCCGCCTGCTGTTCGGCGAACTCCGGACACAACACGATGTCACCCAACATGGCCGGACCCGGCTCGGGCGCATCGGGGCGACCGCCGGGCTCCAACTCGTCCATCGGGAAGCTCATCACATCGGTGGGACCGGGCAGGTCCATCCACCGCATGTGCAGGTCGGCCATCGCCGCGCTGTCCAGCAACACCATCGACAACTCGGCGGCCGGGTGCACGTCCATCTTGGCGATGACGAAGCGGGCGACGCTGATCAGCTCGTCCTCGGAGACGTCGATGCCCGACTCGTTGGATACCTCGATGCTCATGATCGGCGGGGCCGTCCGTTCGACGAACGGCGCTGGGCACGGTTGAGCAAAGCCGGCTCCTCATGTCGGGCGTATGCGTCGACGATCTCGGACACCAGGCGGTGGCGGACGACGTCGGCGCTGGTGAGTTCCGCGAAATGGATGTCCTCGATGCCGTCGAGGATGCTCATCGCGGCCCGTAGGCCCGATCGCGCCCCGCCGGGCAGGTCGACCTGCGTAACGTCGCCGGTGACAACGATTTTCGAGCCGAACCCCAGTCGCGTCAAGAACATCTTCATCTGCTCGGCGGTGGTGTTCTGCGCCTCGTCGAGGATGATGAACGCGTCATTGAGGCTTCTGCCACGCATGAATGCCAGTGGTGCCACCTCGATCACCCCAGCGGCCAACAGGTTCGGGATCGCCGCCGGATCCATCATGTCGTGCAGCGCGTCATAGAGCGGGCGAAGGTACGGGTCGATCTTCTCGGTCAACGTCCCCGGCAGAAAGCCGAGGCGCTCACCGGCTTCCACCGCGGGTCGGGTCAGGATGATCCGGTTGACCTGCTTGGCCTGCAGCGCGCTGACTGCCTTGGCCATCGCCAGGTATGTCTTTCCGGTACCGGCCGGTCCGATGCCGAACACGATCGTGTGCGCGTCGATGGCGTCGACGTAGCGCTTCTGGTTGAGCGTCTTGGGGCGGATGGTCTTGCCGCGACGGCTCAGGATGTCGAGGGTGAGCACCTCGGCCGGCGATGCATCTTCGGCACCGGTCAGGATCGCCACGCTGTGGCGCACCGCCTCGGGTGTCACCGCCTGCCCGCTGGAGGCGACGGCGATCAGCTCGGCCACCACCCGCTCGGCCAAGGCCACGTCGGCCGGCTCGCCGGTGAAGGTGATCTCGTTGCCGCGCGCGTGGATGTCGGCGGTCAGAAGCCTTTCGAGGGCCCGCAGATTCTCATCGGCCGAGCCGAGCAGGCCCACGATGATGTCGGGCGGAACAGTGATGCTGGAGCGGACCGATTCCGATGCGGTGGTCGACGAGTCAGCGGTCGTGTCGCGGGGCGTCACGTGGAGTTTGTGCCTGCTTTCCGGGTTCTCATAACGGCCGGCTGCCGTTGTACTGTTGCCAGTTTACCGCTGGCCGGCGACACGCCCCAATGATTGAGCAGGCGGGCGGTGATGTGCCGGGCCAGACCCTGTGACGAGTGTGTCGGTTGTCGTGGCATTTCGGCCCGTCTGGCACGACGACGTGCACATTCGTCACAGTGCGCGGCAACGTCTGTATGCCGGGTCTGCGTGCCCGACATACAGGTGCTACAGCTCCCAGCGCGCGGTCAGCGCCCCGATCGCCCCCAGTGCCACGGCCGCTGCCGTCGACGTCCGCAGCACGGTCGGCCCCAACCGCACCGCCGTGGCACCGGCGCGGGTCAGCGACGCGATCTCGTCGTCGGCGATGCCGCCCTCGGGCCCGACGATGATCATCACCGAATCTGCTTGGGCCACAGGCAATTCGGTAAAAGGCGCGGTGGCCGATTCATGCAGCGCCAGCACCACTGCCCCACCGGCCACGGCGTCGGCGACCCGCTGGGTCAACGCTGCCGTGGAGACCACGCCCTCGATCGCCGGGATGTGGGCGCGGCGGGACTGCCGAGCCGCCGAACGGGCCACCGCCTCCCACCGTCGCAGGCCTTTGTCCACCTTGGGGCCCTCCCAACGGGCCACGCACCGCGACGCCTGCCAGGCGACAAAGGCGTCCGCACCGGCCTCGGTGGCCAGCTCGACGGCCAGCTCGGATCGATCCGATTTGGGCAGTGCCTGCACCACGGTGACGGCCGGGCGCGACGGCGCGATCTCGAGCCGCTCGGTCACCCGCGCCGACAGCCGGCCCTTGGCGGTCTCCTCGACCACGCAGTGCGCCAAGCCTCCGGCACCGTCGCTGAGGTCGATCTGTTCGCCGACCCGGATGCGACGCACGTTGGACGCATGGAATCCCTCGTCACCGTCGACGACGGCGAGCTGCCCCGTGCCCGGCAGCACATCGACGTAGAAAAGCGCCGCACTCACCGGGTCAGCGGCCGGAGAACGTCTCGCGCAGCCGGCTGAACAGGCCGCCAGAACTCGTCGAGGCCTGCGTCGAGCGCACCTCGGCGGCGTCGCGGGTGCGGTTCTCCTTCAGCTTGCGCAGCAGCTCGGTGTCGGTGCTGTCCAGCCGGGACGGCACCACGACGTCGATGTGGGCGTGCAGGTCGCCGCGGACGCCCGAGCGCAGATGCGGCATACCGTGCCCACGCAGCGTGGTCACCGCACCGGGCTGGGTGCCCGCCTCGATGGTGAGTTCGGTGGCGCCGTCGAGGATCGCGTCGACGGTGACCGTGGTACCCAACGCCGCATCGACCATCGGCACCGAGATCGTGCAGTGCAAATCGTCGCCGTCCCGGACGAACGTTTCGTGTTGCTTCTCGTGCACCTCGACGTAGAGGTCTCCGGCCGGACCGCCGCCCGGCCCGACCTCACCCTGGGCGGCCAGCCGCACCCGCATGCCATCGCCGACACCGGCCGGGATCTTCACACTGATCTCGCGGCGGGCCCGCACCCGGCCGTCACCACCGCAGCGGTTGCACGGATCGGGAATGACCTCGCCGATGCCGCCGCACACCGGGCAGGGACGGGTGGTCATCACCTGGCCCAGCAGCGAGCGTTGCACGGTCTGGATCTCGCCACGTCCATCGCAGGTGTCGCACGCCACCGGCGTGGAGTTTCCGTTGGTGCCCTTGCCGTGGCACAGATCGCACAGCACGGCGGTGTCGACGGTCACCTGCTTGGTGACGCCGGTGGCGCATTCGGCCAGATCCAGCCGCATCCGCAACAGCGAATCGGCTCCGGGCCGCACCCGGCCGATCGGCCCGCGCGAGGACGTCCCGCCGCCGAAGAATGCCTCGAATACGTCGCCGAGACCGCCGAAGCCGCTGAACCCGCCGGGGGCGCCGCCGACGGATTCCATCGGGTCGCCGCCCATGTCCACGATGCGGCGCTTCTCCGGATCCGAGAGCACCTCGTAGGCGACCTGGATCTCGGTGAAGCGGCTCTGCGCCTCTTCGTCGGGGTTGACGTCGGGATGCAGCTCACGTGCCAACCGCCGATAGGCACGTTTGATCTCCGAATCACTCGCGCCCTTGCTCACTCCGAGCAAGCCGTAATAATCGCGTGCCACGCTGACCTTGCCTGACCTTTCCGTGCCGGATGACCGGCTGTCTTACCGGGTACCTAAGACTTCGCCGATGTAGAGAGCAACCGCCGCGACGTTGGCGATAGTTCCCGGATAGTCCATTCGGGTGGGACCCACCACACCCATACCGCCGTATACCTTGCCCGAACTGCCGTACGCCGTGCTGACCACCGATGTCCCCAGCATCTGTTCGGCCTCGGTCTCATGACCGATACGCACGGTCACCTTGCCCGCTTCCTGCTGGGCTGCCAGCAGTCGCAGTACCACCACCTGCTCCTCGAGCGCCTCCAACACCGAACGCAGCGATCCGCCGAAATCGGCGGTGTTGCGGGTCAGGTTGGCAGTGCCGCCGAGCAGCAGCCGTTCCTCGGTGTGCTCGACGAGCGTCTCGACCAGGACCGTCGCCGCGCGGCCCACCGCATCGGCCAGCGCGTCGCGTCCGGTGAGGTGGCTGGCCAGATCGCTCACGGCGATCGACGCGGCGCTGATCGGTTTGCCTTCCAGCGCTTGCCCCAGCATCTCGCGCAGCTTGGACAGTTGGTGCTCGTCGATCGAGTCGCCGAGTTCCACGATGCGCTGGTCCACTCGGCCCGAGTCGGTGATGACCACGAGCAGCAGGCGGGCCGGGGTCAACGCCACCACTTCCAGGTGTCGCACCGTCGAGGTGGACAGCGTGGGGTACTGCACGATGGCGACCTGCCGGGTCAGCTGGGCCAGCAACCGCACGGCGCGCCGCAGCACGTCGTCCAGATCGACCCCCGACTCCAGAAACGACAAGATCGCGCGACGCTCCGACGACGACAACGGCTTGACGTTGTCGATCCGGTCGACGAACTCGCGGTAACCCTTCTCGGTGGGCACTCGCCCGGAACTGGTGTGCGGCTGGGTGATGTAGCCCTCGGCTTCCAGCACCGCCATGTCATTGCGGACCGTGGCGCTCGATACGCCGAGGTTGTGCCGCTCCACCAGGGTCTTGGAGCCGATCGGCTCCTTGGTGGCCACAAAGTCGGCGACGATGGCCCGCAGCACCTCCAAACGACGTTCGTCGGCACTCCCCACCAGTTCACCTACCCTTCGCAGCCGCGACATGTCCATGTTGCCCGGTTCATTTTACTGACCAGCAGCAGGTTGACCGATCGAGCGTATTAGCCTGGGCAACCATGCCGATGTCGACACCGCGCGACGCTGCGACCGAGGTGGGCCGGCGATGATCTTCAAAGGCGTCCAAGAAGGCAAACCGTACCCCGAGCACGGGTTGTCCCACCGGGATTGGTCCCGCATCCCGCCGCGCCAGCTGCGTCTCGACGAACTGGTCACCACCACCACGGTGCTCGCGCTGGATCGGCTGCTGTCGGAGGACTCCACGTTCTACGGCGATCTGTTCCCGCACGCCGTGAAGTGGCGCGGTGACATCTACCTAGAGGACGGCCTGCACCGCGCGGTGCGCGCGGCCTTGCGTAACCGGACCATCCTGCACGCCCGGTTGTTCGACATGGACGCGCTGGCGCCCAACCCGGCCTGACCGCCGGGTCGGGCGAGGTCGTCAGTTGCTCATCGCCTCGCGCAGGCTGCGCGGGCGCAAGTCGGCCCAATGCTCTTCGACGTAGCTGAGGCACTCCGTGCGGCTGGCCTCCCGGAACACCACCCGCCACCCGGCCGGCACATCGGCGAACGCCGGCCACAGGCTGTGCTGGTCCTCGTCGTTGACCAGCACGTAGAACGTGCCGTCCTCGTCATCGAACGGATTGGAACTCATCAAGACTCCTCGTCGAGGGGTGGGCCAGGTTCGCCCCCAGTACCCGGTCGGACAACAGGCCGAGGCAACTGAGGTTCGGGAAGCCCGGCCCCTGGGTCAGCCCGGCCAGCCCGGGCAGGAACAACTTGGGGTAGACGTCGGTCAGGGCCAGGTCGTGGCCGATGTGCTCTTGCAGCGTGTCACCGGTCAGCGGTCCGCCGAGCCCCAACTCGAGCAGGTCCAGGGCGTCCTGGCTGAACAGCGGGGCGAACCACAAGGCGTCGGCGCCGGACCCGTCGATCACCAGGTCGAAGCCGTGCACGGTCTCGACCGCTTCACCACCGGTGTTGGTCGACAGCGTCAACCGGATCCGCTCGTCACGAGCCACTGCATGGGCAACGCGGCCGCGCAGGTGACGGATTCGGTCATCGGCCAGCAAGGCGTCCTGCACCCGCGCCGAGAACACGCCACGATCGGTGCGCGCCAGGGCATCCCGGCGCTCGGCCAGCGTCAGCCCGGTCCATCCGGTCGGATCGGAGAACAACGTGTTCTCGAAGAATCCCTCGCCGCGGGTGAACAGGGTGACCGTCGGGGAGATCACCGTGATCGTCGAAACCCGGTGGCGGAACAGCTCGTTGAGCATCGAGGCGGCGGTCTCACCCCCACCGATCACCGCCACCCGCTCGGCGGTGATCAGCTCGTGCTTGCCGGCCTGATGCCAGAACTGGGCGATCGACATGACCCGCGGGTTGCCGGGCAACACCGAGCGTTCAGCCTGACCCGGCCCGGTGATCATCAACCCGTCGGCGTCGACGGTGTCCTCGGCGGTGTGCAGCACCCAGCGCTGGGCGTCACCACCGACCGAAATACGTTCCACTTCACCGGAAACGACGCGCATCCCGATGTCTTCGGCCACCCAGCGCAGGTACTGGCTCCAGCGCCGGTGGGTGGGTGCGGGCCGGCCGCGGTCCACCCATTCGGCGAATCCGCCGGTGGCGATCAGGTAGGCCTGCCAGCTGTGCCGGGTCATCCGCTCGTCGAGTTCGGCGTTGCGCCGCGGCACCAGCGACGACCGGTACGGGAAACCGACGTCCTTCTCGGGGCCGGTACCGAGCCGGTGGTTACCGTCGGTCCAGCCGCCGACGGCCTGCCAGTTGGCGGCCACCCCGGCCCGTTCGACGACGACGACCTCCGGCGCGGGCACCCCCATCGCCCGTAATTCGGCAGCCTTGGCGGCCACCGCGATCGCCTTGGGTCCGGCACCGATGACGGCCAGCCTCGGGGCCGACGGGGCACTCATGAACTCACCTCTTGCAACACCTCTCGCAATGCGTCCAGCCACATCGCCTGCATGGTGGCGACGTCGTCGGCGGACAGAATGTCGGGCAGGGTCCGCCACTGGGTGCCCAGCACCGCCGAACCGTCGCGATCGATCACCGCTGCCATGATCGTGAGTTCATGGCGCACAGCGACATTCGGTTCCGGCACCGGCGTCACCCCGCGTTGCAGGGACCGGTCCTGCACCAGGGCGTGGTCGGCGGCGTCGAGTTCGATACGGCCCAGATAGTTGAGCAGCACCTGTGGATCACGATGGGCGCCGAGCCGCTCGGCGGTGTCCTCGCGCAGGTACCGCAACAGTCCGTAATCGACGGGGTCGCCGGGGATGGCGGCCACCTGGGCGGCCACCCCGCGGGCGTCGTCGGCAGTCAGACGCAATGGGTAGATCATGCTGAGCAACCCGGCGGTGTCACCGGTATCCACCTCATCGCGCTCGGAGACCACCGCATTCACCCGGCCGTGCGTCTCCAGCGCCAACAGCGGCGCCGGGGTCGGCCGGCCGCAGTGCCGACGCCAATCTGTCACGGCGCGAGCGGTTGCCGCGGCCAGCACCTCGGTGACCGGCACGTCACCGGTCAACAACCGGCCGGTCACGTCGGGATCGGCGACGGCCATCGTGATCGTCACATCGGCCATCCGGTCGACGGTCGGGTCGACCCGTCGGGCACCGATGTCCGGATCGGCCCCGTCGAACTGGCGCTCCCAGAAGTCGCACGTATCGAGTTCGGCCGCGCGGGCCGTCAGCAGTTGGGACCACTGCCGCAGCGAGGTGTGTTCACGCACCGGGACCGGAGACCGTCCGGCCGCCAGTGCATGCCAGGCGTTCTCCAGCTCACCGACCACGATCCGCCACGACGCCGGATCGAGGGCCAGCACGTGCGCGGTCAGGATCAGCAGACCACCGTCGGTTTCCGGGTGGTGCAGCCAGACCGCTTCGAGCATCGTCCCGGCCTCGGGGTTCATGCGTTGCACGGAGAGCTCGGCCTGCTCGGCCACCGCGGCGTCGAGATCACCGGAGCCGCTCGCCTCGGACAACACCTCGCCGGGGCTGTGTGCGACGAGCGTCAGAGTGTCACGGTCCAACCGCGAGCGCAGGACCTCATGTCCGTCGATCACGTTCTGTAGCAACGCTTCCAGGTGCGTCCGGGTGATGCCGGCGGGCAGCCGGAACACCTCGGTCTGCGCGATCCGCCGCGGGTCGCCGTACTGGTAGAGCCAGCGGCCGTTGGGCAGCAACGGAATCGGGCCGGTTCCGGACGCGGCGGTATCGGCGCGGTCGACGACGGCCGCATCGGCATCCATCGCGGCCGCGAGTTCGCGCACGGAAGCACAGTCCAGCATCAGCCGGGCCCGCAATGGCAGGCCACGCCGGCGCACCGCCTGGACCACCGACAGCGCCACGATGCTGTCCAACCCCAGGTCGAGGAAGTCCGCGGTGACGTCCAGGTCGGATTCCTGCGACGTGCCCAGCATCTCGGCCAGCACCTCGGCGAGCACCCGTTCGGTTTCGGTGGCCGGGCGCTCGGCACCCTCTGTCGCGCCGCCGACGCTGATTGCCGCCAGGGCCGCGTCGTCGACCTTCCCGTTGGTGGTCAGCGGGATCTCGTCCACCATGACGATGTGATGCGGTACCAGATGCCTTGGCAGCGTGGCGCTGAGCAGCCGGCGCAATTCGGGCACCGGCGTATCCGACACCACGTAGGCGATGAGTCGCGGGCCGCTGCGATGCTGCCGCACGGCGACGTGGGTGTGCCGCACCCCGGGATGGGTGTGCAGTGTGGCGGCCACTTCCCCGGGTTCCACCCGGAAACCACGGATCTTGACCTGATCGTCGCTGCGGCCCAGAAATTCGATGGCGCCCGATTCTGGATTGCGGCGGACCACGTCACCGGTGCGGTACATGCGCGCTCCCGGCGTGAACGGGTCGGCGACGAACCGCCGCGCGGTCTCCCCCGCCCGGCCCAGGTAGCCGCGAGTCAATTGGCCTCCGGCCAAATACAATTCGCCGTACACACCGTCGGGAACCGGGCGCAGCCATCCGTCGAGCACGTAGGCCGAGGTGGAGTCCGTGGGGCGCCCGATACACGGCTGGCCGTACTCGGCGATCGCCGCCACCAGCGCTTCGACCGTGGTCTCGGTCGGGCCGTAGCAGTTGTGTGCCGACATCCAGGTGCGCTCGCACTCGTCCTGAATCCCCTGCCAGGTGGCGGTGTCGATGGCCTCACCGCCCAGGGCCAGCACGGCCAGCGGCACCCGGGTGAGCAGTCCGGCTGCCCGCAGCGAGGCGAACATCGACGGCGTGGTGTCGATCATGTCGATCGCGAAACGTCCGATGGTGTCCACCAGGGCCTCGGCATCGCGCTGCACCGCATCCCCGATGATGTGCACGGTGTGCCCGTCGAGCAGGGCCGCCAACGGTTGCCACGCCGCATCGAACGTGAACGACCAGGCGTGCGCCACCCGCAGCGACCGGCCGAGCCGTTTGGCCGCCGGCTGTAGTACCTGACGGGCGTGGTCGGCGGCGTAGGCCAGCAGTGCCTGATGGGTTCCGATGACGCCCTTGGGCTTTCCGGTCGTACCGGAGGTGAACACGATGTAGGCGCCTTGGCCGGGATGCACCGGTGCAGGCCGGTAGTCGGTCTCGGACTCGGAGTCCGAGTCGGCGTTGACGGCGGCCAACAGCGCGTCATCGATGAGCACCGGCGACGACTGGTCCGCACTGATCTGACGGACGATCTCGGCCACCCGCTCCTCGGGCATGGCCGGATCCAGCGGAACGATCAGCCCGCCGGACTTGAGCACCGCGAGCATCGCCACCACATAGTCGGGCCCGCGACGCAACCGGATCGGCACCGGGGTCTCGTCCGTGACACCACGGTGGCTCAGCTCTGCGGCCAGCTGATCCGAGGCATCATCGAGTTCGCGGTAGCTGAGTTCCCCGGTCTCCCAGCTCAATGCCACCGAACCGAGCCGGGTTGCCGCGACCCGACTGAACGCAGTGTGAAAACCACCGTCCGACCGGGCCGGCGTGGGTGGCCCGACCGGTTGCGGCTCGTCATCGAGCAACAACGAGACCTCGCGCAGCGGGCGGTGCCAGTTGTCCAACAGTCGCCGCACAACCGTCAGCACCCGCAGGCCCAGACCGCGCGGGTCGAGCATTCCCAGTGCCCCGTCGAGGTTTTCGACCAACACCGTGAGCCGGCCATGGGTGGGATGCGCGGCGATGGTGACCGGGAAATGCGACAGGCTCTCCAGGGCCGAGGGCCGCAGCACCGCCCCGCCGAGCTCGAACTCGTCACTGCCGACCAGCCCGCCGGGGGGGAAGTTCTCGTACACCAGCAGCGTGTCGTAGAGCTCGCCGATACCGCCGAGCGAACGCAGCTCGGTGTGGCTGAGGTAACTGTGGTCACGCAACTCGGCGGCCTCGCGTTGCAGGGCCAGGCACTGGCTCGCGACGGAGGTGGCCGGGTCGAGCCGGACCCGCAATGGCACGGTGTTGATGAACAGGCCGACCATCGACTCCACCCCGGCCAGCTCGTCGGGGCGTCCCGACACCGTGACCCCGTACACCACGTCGGTGCGCTCGGTGAAAACCGAAAGGATTGCCGCCCAGGCCATCTGGAACAGCGTGTTGACGGTGACGCCCTGGCTCCGGGCCGTCTCGAAGATCGCGTTGGACTGCTGCTCGTCGAGGGTCACCTCGGTGCGGGCCGGCAGGCCCGGTTGCGTTTCCCGGCCGGACAGCACCGGCGAGAGCAACGTGGGTGCGGTCAGGCCGGACAGATGCGCCTGCCAGCGGGCCCGGCTGGCCTGCTGGTCACGGCCGGCCAGCCAGCCGATGTAGTCGCGATATGGACGCACCGCGACAGGCAGTGCCGCCACGTCACCTTGGGCCCCGTAGAGCGCGAGCAACTCACCGACGAAGACCGGCAACGACCATCCGTCGATCGCGATGTGATGAGCCACGATCACCAGACGCCAACGCAGATCCGGCTTTTCGATCAGCAGGAACCGGATCAACGGTCCACGGCCCAGGTCGAAACGCCGGGCGCGTTCCTCGGCTTCCAGCCGCAGCGCCTGCTCGTCGTCGGCCTGGACGTGGTGCCACGGCAGGTCCACAACCGAGGGCACCACGGCCACCGGACGGCTCAGATTGCCCTGGAAGAAGCTGGCTCGCAGGTTCGGATGGCGCACCAGCATCGCCTCGGCACAGGACCGCAACAACTCGACGTCCACTGCACCCTCGACGTCGGCGGCCATCGCGATGACATACGGGTCGGCACCGTCATCACCTTCGGTCAGCCCGGCCAACGAGTACAGCCCCTGTTGCAGCGGGCTCAGCGCCAGGACGTCCTCGACGCCCGGCGGTGCTCCGGTCGTGGTCATGTCGAGATCCCTTGGTCCTGGCCCCATCCCGCGGTCAGCGCGGCCAGTTCGTCCGGGGACAGGCCGGATGCGGACATCGGGGCATGGTGCACGTCCGCCGCCGCTGCATCATCACCGGCCGCGTCGATTGCGGCCGCGAGCTCGGCCAGCACGGGGTGTTCGAACACCATCCGCGCCGTCATCGCGACACCGGCGTCGCGAGCCCGTGCCGCGAGTTGGACCGCCAGGATGCTATCGCCGCCGAGGGTGAAGAAGTCGTCATACCGGCCCACGTCGGTGACCCCGAGCAGATCCACCAACATGTGTGCCAGGGTCTGCTCGGTCGCAGTGGCCGGCGGCTCCGCCGGTCCCGATGCGGTGGGCCGCGGACGGGTCAGCGACGCGGTGTGCAGGTCGGCGACGACAGTGAGCACGGCGCCGGCGAACGCCTCGGGCAGTGCGGCGCGCGCACCCTCGAGGACACTCTCGGCGTCGGCCACCGTCGGCTCCAGCACGAGGTAGCCGGCCAGCGTCGCGGCGCCCCGGGTCTCCCAGTAGCGGGTCGTGGCGGCCGCCACCCCGTCAAGGGCTTCCAGCGCGGCCTGCAGGCGCGGCTCCCCCGCAGTGACCGGCTCGAGCCGACCGTCGGCCGTCCAGCGGGCCCGGTCACCGGTGCGGTAGAGCACCCCGTCCCCGAACGGATTGGGCACGAATCGTTCCGCGGCGATCCCGTCGGCTGTGCGGGCAGCCTCGTCGACGGCACCGCCGGCGTAACAGACCTCCCCGGTGACGCCGATGGCCACCGGACCGCACCACTCGTCGAGCACGTAGACGCGGTCGGCATCGCGGGTCTGCGGCAGACCGGCCGGTGGCACCGCCTTGCGGCTCCAATCCTGCAGCAGCAGTTCACGTTCGGCTGCGTCGATGATCGCGATGTCGCGCAGCGACTGATCGGCGTCTGTGGCGAACGCCGCGACGATGCGCTGCAACCAACCGACAAACCGCTGCGCGGTGGCAGGTTCGTAGAGCTCGGTGCGGTAGATGACGGTGCCCTTGTACCCGGAGTCGGATCCGGTTTCGGCGAAGAAGTTCAGCGATAGGTCGGCGTGCGCCACCTCGAAGGTGGGAACCAGTGCGGTGAACCGGGTTTCACCTTCTGCGCTGGAGTCGATGAGCTGGTCGGCCGGCACGTCCTCACGCACGTGCACCACCACGCCGAACAACGGGTTGCGCGCCAGGGACCGCACCGGGCTGACCGCATCGACCACCCGGTCGAACGGCAGGTCCTGATGCTGATAGGCCGACAGTGCCATATCCCTGGACCGGCGCAGCACCTCGCGTAGCGTCGGGTTGCCGGACAGATCGTTGCGCAACACCACGATGTTGATGAAGAACCCGATCAACGCGTCGAGTTCCGGTGCGGTGCGCCCGGCGACCGGGGTGCCCAGCGCGATGTCGGTGCCCTGTCCGGCTTTGTGCAGGGCGAGCGCCACAGCGGCCTGCAGCAACATGAACTCGGTGACCCCGAGCTCGCGGGTCAGTTCGATGAGTTTGGCGCGGGTTACGCCGTCGATGGTGAAGTCGAACGCCGCGCCTTCGCCGGTGGGGACCGGCGGCCTCGGGAAGTCGGGCTGCAGCCCGTTTTCGGCGTCGCTGTCGCCGGACAGACCGGCCAGTTGTTCGCTCCAGTACGCCCGTTGGTCCTCGATGGTCTCGTCGGCACTCGCGAACAGCTCGGCCTGCCACGAGGCGAAGTCGGCGTACTGCACCGGCAATGGCGCCCACTCCGGGGCGTGGCCGGCCCGGCGGGCGTGGTAGGCGGTCAGCAGATCGGTGAACAGCACCGTGCCCGACCAATGGTCGGCAGCGATGTGGTGCACGATCAACGAGAGCACATGCGACTCGCGGGTGGACAGCATCGCCGCCCGCACCGGCCACTCGTGTTCCAGGTCGAAGCAGTGCCGTCGTTCGGCCTCGAGTTCGCGCTGCACCCATTCCTCGCCCTCACCGTCGGCACGACGCACGGCCACCGGGGCGGCCGGGTGGACGATTTGGTAAGGCACACCGTCGATTTCGCGGTAGGTGGTACGCAGGATCTCGTGCCGGGCCACCACATCGCTGACTGCGGCCGCCAGCGCCTCGACGTCGCAGGGCCCCGTCAGCCGTGCCGCGAAGGGCACGTTGTTGACCGGGTTGGGGCCGTCGATGCGGAACTGGAACCACTGCCGGTGCTGGGCGGCCGACATCTGTGCCGGACCCTCGTGGGCCGTGGGAACGATCGCAGGCCAGCCCCCGGCGACTCCCGAGGCGCGCAGCTCGTCGACCCGGGCGGCCAGGCCCGCCACGGTGGCGTGCTCGAAGACATCGGCCACCCCGAGTTCGACCCCGCAGCGCGTCCGCACTGCGGCAACCAGTTTGGTGGCCAGCAGTGAATGGCCGCCGAGATCGAAGAATGAATCGTCGGCGCCGACGCCGTCGCGCTCGAGCAGTTCGCCGAACAGCGCCACGATCTCGTGCTCGGTTTCGGTCTCGGGGGCGCGGAACTCGGTGGCCGACTGTATCTGCGGCTCCGGCAGGGCCCGGCGGTCGATCTTGCCGTGTGCGGTGATCGGGATCTCGGGCAGCTCGACGAACGCGGCCGGGATCATGTACTCGGGCAGTGCGGCGGTGACCCGGGCCCGGATGCGCTCGATCTCGACCCGCTCGGCATCAGCGGCCGGCGTGATGTAGGCGACCAGGCTCTTGCCCAGCGACGGCAGATCGCTGACGACCACGACGGCCTGGCCGACCGACGGATCGACCGAGATGGCCGCGGACACCTCACCGAGCTCGATGCGGAAGCCGCGGATCTTGACCTGCTCGTCGGCCCGGCCGACGAACTCGATGTCCCCGTCGGCGTTGCGCCGGGCCAGGTCACCCGAGCGGTACATCCGTCCACCAGGATTGAACGGGTCGGCGACGAACCGTTCGGCGGTCAACCTCGGGCGGTCGTGGTACCCGTGTGCGACATGGGTTCCGCCGATGTAGATCTCGCCGATCACGCCGACCGGGACGGGTTGCAACGCGTCGTCGAGCAGGTGGATCGTGGTGTTGATCTTCGGCTTGCCGATCGGCACGATCCGAGCACCCTGCTTGCTCTCCACCTTGTATCGCGTGCAGTTCAGCACGGTTTCGGTGGGGCCGTAGAAGTTGTGCAGCAGCGAGTCGAAGGTGGCGCGGAACTTGTCGGCGATCTCGCCCGGCAGCGCCTCACCACCGATCGGAACCCGCTGCAGGGTGCGCCATTCGTTGACGCCCGGCAGCGACAGGAACAGGCCGAGCAGCGACGGAACGAAGTGCATCGAGGTGATGCCCTCATTGCGCAGTAGGTCGGTGAGGTATCCGATGTCGGCCAGACCACCGGGCTTCGGGATCACCAGGCGCGCACCGGCGGACAGCATGCCGAAGATCTCACCGATCGACACGTCGAAGCTCTGCGAAGCCACCTGCAGCAACCGTTCATCCTCGGTCACCTGGTAATCCCCGCCGAACCAGACGAAGTACTCGGCGATCGGACGGTGCGGTACCGGCACGCCCTTGGGCAGGCCGGTCGAGCCTGACGTGTAGATCAGGTAGGCGGTGCTGTCCGGGTACAGCGGCCGCACCCGATCAGCGTCGGTGGGGTCGGTGGCCGGGTAGCTTTCCAGCCCGGTAACCGGCTCGCGCAGAACGATTTTCGGGTCCGAGTCGGAGAGGATGTAGGTGAGCCGATCTTCGGGGTAGGTCGGATCGACCGGCAGGTACACCGCGCCCGCCTTGACGATGCCCAGTGCGGTGATGACCAGCTCCGGGGACTTTTCCAGCAGCACCGCCACCCGGTCCTCGGTGCCGATGCCCTGCTCGATCAGCCAGTGCGCCACGCGGTTCGCCGACTCGTTGATTTCACGGTAGGTGTAGTGGCGCCCCTCGTAGACCACCGCAATGGAATCCGGTGTGCGCGCGGCCTGCTCGGAGAACAGCGCGGTCAGTGTCGTCGCCGGGGTGTCGAATTGCTCGCCGGTGGACATCGCGTGCAGCCACTCGGCGTCCTCGGCGGTGAACAACTCCAGCCGCGACAGCGGTCGCTCGGGCTCGGCGAGGGCGCTGTCCAGCAGCACCACGAAGTGGCGCAACATCTGTGCGGCCAGGTCGGCATCGACCACCTCGGTGAGGTGCTCGGCCTCGACCACCGCACCGTCGCCGTCGAGTTCGACCATGAAACCCAGCGGCAGCTGGGTGTGGTTGCCGCGCAGGTCCGCCCGCTCGGACACCACGCCGTCTGGGGCGAATCCGCCGCCGTCGGATTCGCGGAATCCGAAGCTCACCCGGGTCATCCGCTCGGCGCCGTGACGCCGGTCCGGGTTGAGCTCGGCCACCACCCGATCGAGGTTGACGCGCTGATGCGCGAAGGCACCGATTGCGGTGTCCCGGGTGGCACTCACCAGATCGCGGAAACCTTCGGCGCCCCGGGGCCGAAGCCGCATCGCGACGGTGTTGCCGTAATAGCCGATGGTCTCGTCGGTATCGCGGTTGAGCACCGGCGTGGCGATCAGGAAATCGCCGGTGTGGGTGTAGCGGTAGACCAGGGCACCGAAGGCAGCCAGCAGCACCATGTAGGGCGTGGACCCGGTGTCGCGTGCCAGCGCCGACACGCGCTGAACGGTGTCGGCGGACAACCGCACGGTGCTGCGCTGGGATCGGAAGCCGGTGGGTACCACCGAGCCGGCGGGGCCGGGCAATTCCAGCGGCTCGGGCGGATCGGCCAGTACCTCGCGCCAGTACGCCAGATCGTCATCGGTGTTGGTCGCGGCGGTGGCCGTCACGTGCGGCGTCTCGGGCAACTCGGCTCCGGAGTAGGCCCGGGTGAGGTCGGTGAAGAACACCCGCCAGGAGCCGTCGTCCCAGGCGATGTGGTGGGCGACCAGCAACATCACGTGCTCTGACGGCCCGGTCTTGATCAGCGTGATCCGCAGCGGGGAATCACTGCCCAGATCGAAGGCCGTACCGAATTCCCGCTGCGCCAGCACCTCGAGGCGCAGCTTGCGGGCCCGCTCGGATTTGTCGGAGAGATCGTGGATCGCCCAACCCGGGGTCAGGTCATCGTTCACGGTCGCCGTCGGTTCGCCGTTCTCGTCGGCGTGGTAGGTGGTGCGCAGGATCGGGTGCCGGGCCGCGACCGCGTTCAGTGCGCTGTGCAGGCGCTCGGCGTCGATCACCCCGGTGAGCCGGTAGGACAGGCAGATGTTGAGCAGCACCCCGCTCGGGTCGAGCCCCTGCACGAACCACATCCGCCGCTGCCCGTCGGAGAGCACGGTGGGATCGACCGGTGTACCGCCGTTGTCGGCTTCGGGCCCGGATCCGGACGCCGAGGCCAGACCCCGCTCGGCAAGCCGCCGCCGCATCAGCTCCAGACGCGCGTCGGAGGTGCGGGCGGCGATCCTGTCCGCGCTGGTATCGGCACTAACCATGTCAGTCACGCGAAAATGCTTCCTTTTCAGGTCTTTCCATCTGCTCGATCAGTTCGGTGGCGGTGGCGCCACCGAGGATGGTGGCCAGCGGCACTGATCGGCCGGTGGCCTTTTTGAGCTTCTTACGTAGGTCGATTGCCAACAGCGAGTCGACACCGAGATCCAGCAACGACGCCTCCAGGTCGAGGCCGGTGGTGTCGGTGAGCTTGAGCACCGCTGCCAGCGCGTTCCGCATGGCACCGGTGGCATCGGCAGCCTCGGCGGTGTCATCTGCCGCCACCTCCGCGACGGTCACCGAAACCGTTGGCTCGGTTGCTCTCCCGAGGAAGGTGCGCAACCGGTCGGCGTCGGCGCTGAACACCAGCGGATCGGCCGGGTAATCCCGCAGCCCGGCCTCCACCGCCAGGTCCGGCGCCATGGCCCGCAGCCCGGACCGCTCGACCCGGCTGACCTCACCGGAATCGATGATGCCGTCCCCCGGCCACAGTCCCCAACGCACTGCGGTGCACTGCCTTCCGGCGGTGCGCAGTTGCCCGGCGAGCGCGTCCAGCAGCCGATTGGCCGCCGAGTACGCGGCGTGGCCGTATCCGCCCCACAGGCCGGACACCGAGGAGCACAACACGATACGGGCATCGGGGCGCATCGGCCAGACCTCGGTGAGGTTGGCCAGTCCGTTGACCTTGGCCGCGAACGTATCCCGCACGCTCGCCCCGGTCAGCTCACCGCCCGGGGCAATCGTCGCAGCTGCGGCCGCGTGGATCACCAGCGACGCCGGGCCGATCGCCGACTGTGCGACCGTCGCGGCGATCTGTTCCGGATCGGTGAGATCGCAGTGCGGCGCGACGATCTCGGCTCCGAGTCCGGCCAGTGCGGCTATCTGATCGTCGTCGAGCCCGCTGCGGCTGAGCAGCACGATCCGCCGGGCGCCATGGGCGGCCAGGTGGCGGGCGTAGTGCAATCCCACCGCCCCGGCTCCGCCGGTGATGACCACCTCGTCGAAGATTCCCGACTCGGCGTCCCACGACCGCGCCTCGGTGGTGTCGTCGCGCATCCCCCGTCGCCACATCGTGTATCCGGAACCGTTGTCCCGCAACGCGATGTCGTCTTCGTCGGTCAGCATCGCGGTGACTGCCAATGCGCCGGCGGCCGGGTCGAGTGGCATCGCGGGCAGGTCGAGGCGCCGGAAGGTCTGGTCCGGATGTTCGTAGCCGAGGCTGCGGTGCATCGCGGCCAGCGCGGCAGCCTCGGGACGCGACTGCTCCGCAGTACTCCCCTGCTCAGCACCGACGGTGACCAGCCACACGTCGCGGGTTTCGGTGCTCACCGCGCCGGCGTAGCCGAGCAACCCGTCCTCGACCCGCCGGCTCAAGGCTTCCGCTGCGCGGGACGCGTCGACGTGATCGGACACCGGCGCCACCACGATCAGCAGATCGGCCTCGGCCGGCGAGACGACCGTGGTCTGGGTGTTTTCGTCGAGCGCACGGCTCAACGCCGCCGCCGGCCCCTGATCACCGGCCAGGTCGAGCACCGCGACACGGCGATGTCCCGGCACGGTACGCAACGGCCACTGCTCCCAGTGCTCCACCGCCACCGTCAGCCCGGCTACGGCAGGCAGTGGTTGCGGTGTGGCCCAGAGGTGTTCGGCACGCATCGGGGCGAACGGGAAGTCGCGCAGAGACCGGTCACCGTGATTCGGGAGGTCGTCCCAGCGGTAGCCGGGATCGGCCATCGCCACGGTGACGATGTTGGTGCTCAGGCGGTCGGTGATGGGCTCGTCCCGCCGCCCCGATCCCACCATCAGGGCCGGACCACCGGTGATTTCGGCCTCGTCGAGCAGGTCGCCCATCGCGAACAACAGCGCCGGGTGCGCCGAGAGTTCCACGAATATCCGGGCTCCGCGGCGCGCCGCCGTCTCGACGGCCCGGTCGAAGCGCACGGTGCTGCGCAGGTTGGTGTACCAGTAGTCGGCGAAACCGGTACCCGCCTCGACCACGTCGGCGGTGGCCGAGCCGATGAATTGCACCGCAGACTCGTCGAACTGCCCTGTGGGCAGCATCGATTCGAGCTCGTCGCGGGCGGTGTCCAGCGCGGTGGTGTGCGCCGGGAACCACATCTCGATTTCCTTGGCAAAGGATCCGCGGCCGGCGACGGTCGCCACCGCCGCGGCGACCGCGTCGGTCTCCCCCGACACGGCGACCGACGAGCGGGAGTTCACCACCGAGAGCTCGAGCCAACCGGGTGTCTCGGCAACCACTTTCGACGCCTCGTCAACCGTGATGCCGAGTACCGCGACCCGGTAGGGGCCGGTCAATCGATCGAGCACGGTGGCGCGGGCGATCACCACGGCGACCGCCTCGGGCAGCGTGATCATGCCCGCCACGTAGGCGGCCCCGATCTCACCCAGACTGTGTCCGACCGTGATATCCGGTAGCACCCCGCAGGAACGCCAGACCGCGGCCAGCGCCACACCGTGGACGAACTGGGCGCCCTGGATCTGCACCTGCGAGAAATCGTTGGTGACCAAATCCGAATTCGGGTCGGCCAGAAGATAATCCAGTGGAGAGGCGGCGCCGGCGGCCTCGAACTCGGCGGCGCACTTGTCCACCTCGGCCCGGTAGATGGGCAGCCGGTCATAGGCCTGCACCCCCATCGAGGGCCACTGGCTGCCCTGGCCCGGGAACACGAAGGCGATGCGCGCACTCGCACCCGGTGCGGTCGGACCGCCCGGCGCCCGGGTCACGAGCGGATGCTCGGCGCCCTCGGCCAGCGCCCCGAGACCCGATGCCAGCTCGTCGCGGTCGGCAGCCCGGATCACGGCCCGGTGCCGGCGCAGGCGTCGCGTCGACAGCGTCGTGGCGGCAACGTCGGCGGGGCTCACGTCCGGGCGGGTGTCCAGATAACGCAGGATCGCCGCGGCGTCGGTGCCGAGAAGATCCTCGGTGTGCGCACTGAGCAGAACAGGAGTGCGGGTGTCGGGAAAGGCGATTCGCTCGCGGGCTTCACTCATGCGGCGGCCCCGGGGACATCGGCGGTGTCGGGAACCGAGACGATCGCGTGGGCATTGGTCCCGCTCATACCGAAGGCCGAGACTGCAGCGATGCGCCGGCCGTCGACCGCGGGCCAGTGGGTCAGCTTGGTGGCCAGCCGCAAACCTTGAGCATCCCAGTCGATCTCGCGACTGACCTCATCGACGTGCAGGGTGGCCGGAATGGCAGCGCGCTCGGCGGCCAGGATCACCTTGGCCAGGCCGAGCCCGCCGGCGGCGGCCTGTGCGTGCCCCACGTTCGATTTCACCGAGCCCAACAGCGCGCCCGTGCCGGGTGCCGTGGCTCCGTAAGTCTGTGCCAGCGAACGCAATTCGGTACGGTCTCCGAGCCTCGTGCCGGTGCCGTGGCCCTCGATCATCCCGACGTCCTCCGGGCGTACCCCGGCCTGCTCGATCGCCTTGGCGAACAACCGCTGCTGAGCGCTGCCGCTGGGGGCGGTGAGCCCGGTGGTCCGTCCGTCCTGGTTCACCGCGGTGGCGCGGATCTCGGCCCGGATACGTCGGCCGTCCCGCAGCGCTGCGGATCTGCGTTGCAGCACGAACATCGCCGCGCCCTCGGCCCACACCGTCCCGCTGGCATGGGCGCTGTAGGGACGGCAGTGCCCGTCGTCGGAGAGTGCGTGTTGCTTGGAGAATTCGACGAAGTAGCCGGGGCTGCCCATCACGCACACGCCGCCGGCCAGCGCCATGTCGCAGTCCCCCGCCCGCACCGCGCCGACCGCGGTGTGGAATGCGGTCAACGCCGACGAGCAGGAGGTGTCGACGGTCAGCGCCGGACCGCACAAATCCAGGGTGTAGGCGATACGGCCGGAGATCACCCCGAGGGAGGTGCCGGTGATGAGATGACCGCTGTGGTGCGAGAACTCCGACAGCGGCGGGCCGTACTCCAAACCCGATGCCCCGACGTAGCAGCCGACGTCGTGTCCGGCCAGATCGTCGGGGTTGATGCCGCTGTTCTCCAGGGCACGCCAGGCCAGGCGTAGACCGATGCGTTGCTGCGGATCCATCGCGACGGCTTCGCGCGGCGAGATGCCGAAGAATGCCGGGTCGAATGTCGCTGCGCTGGAAAGGAACCCACCGAGATCATGGATGCGTTTGAACCCGTCACGACGTGATCCCTGGAGCAGCTCGCGCACCGGCCAGCCGCGATCGGTGGGGAACCGGCTCAACGCCTCACGCTGTTCGGCCAACAACGCCCAGTAGCCGTCGGCCGTGTCGATCCCGCCGGGAGCCTCCAGCGACATCCCCACGATCACCACCGGATCGGCGATGTCGACGGGTCTCTGCCCGCTAGAGCTCATTGACCAGCTCCGCCACGTCCTCGAGCTGGGAGTTGAGATAGAAATGGCCGCCGTCGAACATCGAGCACGTGTAGGCGCCCGCGGTGTGGGTTTCCCAGCGTCGCAACATGTCCTCGCTGATGCGGTGGTCGCGGTCCCCGCCCAGGGCGTAGATATCCGCAGCGATGGTCACATCCTCGGCGCATGCGTAGCGGTTGAACGCCGCGTAGTCGGCCCGCACCGCCATCAGCAGCAACTCGACGAAATCCTCGTCGGCGAGCAGTGCCTCGTCGGTGCCGCCGAGATCGACCATCTCGGCAAGAATCTCGGATTCGGCCATCGGGAGTGCGGGCGCGGCCGCCACCGCCGACGGCGCCTCGCTGGCCGAGACCCACACGGCGTCGATCGCCACACCGCGGCGTTCGGCGATGCGGGCGAACTCGAAGGCCACCACTGCCCCCATGCAGTGCCCGAACAGCCGCAGTGACCCGATACCGGCCCAGTCACCGGCGTCGAAGAGGTCCTTGGCGAGTTCGGGGACCGTCGGCGGCGCCGGATGGGTCAACCGGTCGCCGCGTTGCGGGTACTGCATGACGTAGGCGTCGGACCCGGCGGCGGCCAGCGCCATCCCGAATCCGCGGTAGGCCAGTGCCGCTCCCCCGGCGTGCGGGAATATCAGTGTGGCTGTTGAACTTTCGGCCCCCGGGTAGCGGTTCACCCAGGGCTTGACGGTGATCTGGGTATCCGGCCCGGTCACGATGGCACAGCGGTGTCGAGCGCGGCCACCGCATCCCGACGCCGCGCCGCGCGCACGAAGCCGTTGCTCCGCGGCTCGAGATCGCGGCGCGGCACGTCTCCGGCGACGACGATGCCCGCCCCGGCGGTCAGCGCCACCATCACCATCAGGAGCGGATCCGCGACCTCGGACGGCGAGAAGGCTCCGATGCGGTCATCGCCGGTGACACCGAGCGTGCCGATGAGTTCGGCGACGGCCGCACGGGCGGCGGCATGGGTCATCGGAACGTCGACCGCCGTGTCGACGGACGTCAGGAAGGCGGCATCGTCCGGGGACGAACTCAACGGGGAGACGTCACACCCATACGCACCGATCCGCAACGCTTCCGAGACGGTGAGCGCGGGCAGCCAGTTCGGCGGCCCGTCACCGGTGAACAGCGCCATCCGGACGCCGGCGCGCTCCAACACCCGCTCGGCCGGCTCGAGAACGTCGACCGGTACGCATACCCCACCGGCGGCCAGGATTCCGAGCGTCGCGATCACCGTGTCGATGTCGGCGCAGAAGCCGGCAGAGCCGATCACCGCCACCCGGTCACCGGGACGCACCCCGGCCACCGCGAGGGCGCCTGACACCGCGAGCGCCTGCTCACGCAGTTGTCCGTAGCTCAGGCGCGTCGTCGGCCCGTACACCGCCACGTCGCCGGGAGCGGCCTGCGCGCGAGCGAAAAACCCCTGGTGCAGCGGTTCGACCGGTCCCACGTGCGTGATCTCTGTAGTCGTTCGACTTACTGCGTCCACAACGACCTCCTGACGATAAGCAAGCCTGCCCTAACTGAAGTAACTCTAACCTTAGTTGCCGAACGCTGGTTCTGGGGATGTGCGTCCCAACTCGGACGCAACTTCGGCGCTGTCCATGCCGCTGACCTCCAGGTACAGCTCGGAAACCAGCTGAAGACGGTCTGACCCGGCTTCCCTTGCGGTCAACAGCGCGGCCATGGCCGCGACGGTGCGAGCCGCGAAGATGTCGGCGACCATCACCGTCGAGGTGTCCAACCAGTCGCGAATTCGGGCCACGAGCTGGGTGCCCAGCACCGAGTCCCCGCCGAGGGCGAAGAAATCGTCGTCGACACCCACGCCGGTCTGCCCCAGGACGTCCCCGACGATCCCGCACAGGGCCGTTTCCAGTGGGTCCGACGGCTCCCGGTATGCCCTCGTCTCGGGTGCCCCGAGCGCAGCCAGCATCCGGATCGCCGCCTTGCGGTCGGTCTTACCCCGGGCGTATGGGAGCTGATCGGCGATCAGCAGGACCTGAGGAATCATGTGGGCGGGGACCAGCTCGGCCATCGCCGCGACCACCGACTCCTGATCCAGGCCCCCGTCCGCACCGGCCCGATCGGCCCGGACCACCGCTCCCAGCAGATCGTGGCCACCGTCGACGGGTACCAGCACCGCCACCGCCGCATCGACGCCTGGGACGCGGCACAGCGCGGCCTCGACCTCGCCGAGTTCGATGCGGAAGCCGCTGACCTTGATCCGGTGATCGGCCCGGCCGACAAACTCCAGCGTCCCGTCGGGCCAGGACCGCACCAGGTCCCCGGTGCGGTACCAGCGCCGCCCGTCGTGTTCGACGAAGCGTTCGGCAGTCAGGTCGGGCCGCCCGCGGTACCCGCGGGCGATACCCCGCCCACCGACCCACAGCTCGCCCGGAACCCAGTCGGGGCAGTCCTCACCCCGCGCGTCGACCACCCGGCAGCAGTTGTTGGGCAGCGGTACCCCGAACGGCACCGCGGTCCAATGCGCGGGCAGGGCGTCGTCGTCGAACCCGACTTCGAAGATGGTGTTGTGCGTCGCGGTCTCGGTGGCCCCGCCGAGCCCGGCGAACCGCACCCGCGGTGACGCGGCGCGCAATGCGCGCACCAGGTCCGGACGCACCCAGTCACCGCCGGTGGGCACCACGCGCAACGAGGACAAGGGACCGCCGGCGGCGACCAGCATCTCCAGCCAGCCCGTCAGGAAGTGCAGAACCGTGACTTGGTGCTCGTCGATCAGCCTGACCCAGACGTCCGGATCCCGGCGGTCCCCCTCGTCGACGACCACCATCGAACCACCCGAGCGCAGGGTCCCGTAGACGTCGATCACCGACAGGTCGCATTCCAGGTGCGACAACGCCAGACAGCGATCGGCCGGGCCGATGCCGAAATGATCGTTGATGAACTCGATGGTGTTCATCGCCGCGTCGTGGGTGATCTCGACGCCCTTGGGCTCGCCGGTGGAACCCGAAGTGAACAATACGTAGGCCAGGTCCGACGGCTCGACCTCAACGGGAACGAAATGCATTGGGTCACCGATGATCTCGGCGTCGGCCACGGTCAGGTGCGGCAGGTGGGGATGGTCGTCCCCCGCCCCGCAGATCAGCGCGAAGTCCACGCCACCGGTATGCAGGATGCGCTCGGCACGATCCGCGGGCTGATCCACCCCGACCGGCAGATACGCGGCGCCGACCATCGAGATGGCCAGCAGCGCGATGACCTGTTCGACGCTCTTGGGGCCCAGCACCGCGACCACCTCGCCGCGGCACACACCGCGGGACTGCAGCGCAGCCGCGACGGCCAGCACCTTGTCCTGCAGCTCGCCGTAGCTGAGGTTGCCAGCACTGCAGAACACCGCGGGCGCGTCGGGCGTGGCTGCGGCGTTGGTGCGGAATCCGGTGTGCAGCACGTCGCCGCTGGGAGTCGAGACCGATCCGTTGAGCTCGGCCCGCACCTGGCGTTGCTGCTCGGAGATCGCCGGCGGGTCGGCGGTATCCCAGGCCGCGTCATCGGCGGCCAGGCGACGCAGTTCGGCGAGGTGGTAGGCGAACATGGCCTCGGCAACACCGGGCCGGAAGGCCTCGGTCCGTACGTCCCAGTTGATCATCAGGCCCTCGGCCAGCGGGGTCGCCTGGGCATCGATGAGCACCTGGGGACCCTGCGAGATGGTCCACACCGGGGCCCCGAACTGATCGGTGACATCACCGGCGAACAGGTCACCCAGGCCGAGGGCACTGGTGTACACGATGGTGGCCAACGTCTGGCTGCCGCGGTGGCGGCTCATGTCACGCAGCACGTCGAGCCCGGACACCGACGAATGCGCGGCCGTGGCGTGCAGGGTCTCCTGCACCACCCGAGCCCGTTCGGTGGCCGTTGCGGCCCCGGTCAAGTCGATGTCGAGCAACAGTGACGAGGTGAAGTCACCGACAAGCTTGTCCACGTCGGGGTGATAGGGCTCGCGGCCGAACATCGGCAGGTTGAGCAAGAACCGCGACTGCGTCGACCAGTGCGCCAGCGCGTTCGCATACGACGCACCGACCGCCATCGCCGGGGTGATGCCACGTCGATGCGCCGCGGCGAACAGTGCGTCGCGCGTCGGCACGTCGAGGATCTCCCACAGCCGGATACTGCGGTGCGGGTTGCGCTGATCGGACAACGGAACCAGCGGCAGTGCAGGCGGATCCGGCAGATCCGGCACCCGCTCGCCCCACCACTGCACGTCCTGTTGCGACGGTGGGAGCGCCGTGGCGGTCAGCCGAGCCCGGTACTCGCGGTAGGTGTAGCCCAACTCGGGCAGGTCGGCACCGCGGTAGAGCGCGGCCAGGTCGGCCATGAAATTGCGGTAACTCACCGCATCCGCGCACTGCATGTCCATATCGACATGGAGGCGGGTGCGTCCGCCGGGCAGCAGCGACAGGCTCAGCTGTAGCACCTCGTCGTGCAGCATCTGGTGGGATTTGGACTCCCTGGTGAGCTCCAACTGTTCTTCTGCGGCAGCCGGATCCAGGTCGCGCAGGTCATAGATAGTGACCGGCAGCGGGCGGTCACCGATCCGCTGCGTGCCGTCGGGCAGGATCTCGACCCGCAACATCGGATGACGCGCGGCCAGCTTCTCCGCCGCGGCGCTCAGCCGCTGCGGATCGACGCCGACGCCGTCGAATTCGACGTAGAGGTGGGCGCCGACGCCGCCGAGTTGCTGGTCGTTGTTGCGCCCCACCCAGAACGCATGCTGGATGGGTGCCAGCGGGAACGGCTCATCACCGACACCGCCACCGGCGGTGTCGGTGACCGTGTCTTCGGCTTCCGCGTTCGGGACGTGTTCGGCGACCAGATCGATCCACGCGGAGATGGTGGGATTTGCTGCCAGAGCGGCAAATCCGACATTGATGCCCTGCTTGCGCCACCGGCCCGACAGCGACATCATGCGGATCGAGTCGAGCCCGGAGGCGATCAGGTCGGCGTCAGGGTCGACCTCCTCAGGGCTTACCCCCAGGAGCGCGGCGACCTCGTCACGAACCGTTTGGGAACTTGTCGCAACCACACTCACCACGCCTCCGAATCATTCGCACCGAACTCTTAGTGCAGGCTGTCCTAACTTTGTGGAGGTTACCCTATATTCGATCTGTCAACAGACCCACCCGACGGGAGTCACAACACCGATGACCACCGGTTTTGACCGTGAACAGGACGAACTGGCAAACGGATTCACGCCGTTCCCCTCCGACCGCGCCGAGGTGTACCGCCAGGCCGGGTACTGGCAGGGCAAAACCCTGGACAGCATCTTGCGCGATGCCGCCGCCCGTTGGCCGGACAAGGCGGCCGTGGTGGACGTCACCGGGAGCGCCACCTTCCGCGAGCTCGACGCCCTGGCCGACCGCATCGGCGCGGCGCTTTCCGCCCGTGGCATCGCGCCCGGCGACCGGATCCTGGTGCAACTGCCCAACACCCGCGAATTCGCCGTCGCCGCTTTCGGTTTGCTTCGCGCCGGGGCGGTTCCGGTGTTCTGCCTACCCGGTCACCGTTCGGCCGAGCTCGGGCATTTCGCCGAGGTGAGCGGGGCTGTCGGGTTGGTGATCCCCGACGTCGCCGCCGGTTTCGACTACCGTGACCTGGCCGCACAACTGGTGGCCACACACCCGCGGGTGCACCATGTGCTGGTCGACGGTGACCCGGGCGCCTTCGAATCATGGTCTGCCCTCAAGGATTTCGCCGAGCCGGGGCCACCGAACGTCACCGTCGACACCACGTCGCCCGCAGTGCTGCTGGTCTCCGGCGGCACCACCGGACTGCCCAAACTCATCCCCCGCACCCATGAGGACTACCTCTACAACGCCACGGCCTGTGCCCAGGCCTGCGAGATGGTGCACGACGATGTCTATCTGGCGGCACTACCGGCCGGCCACAACTTCCCGTTGGCCTGCCCAGGCCTGCTCGGCTCGATGACGGTCGGGGCAACCACCGTCTACACCGACGACCCGAGCCCCGAATCGGCCTTCGCCCTGATCAACACCCACCGTGTCACGGTGACCGGTCTGGTCAACGCCCTGGCCAAGCTGTGGGCCCAGGCCTGCGACTGGGAACCGGTACTGCCGACCTCGCTGCGCGTGGTCCAGGTGGGTGGATCGCGCATGTCCCCGGAGGAGGCCCGGTTCGTCCGCGAGGGTCTGAGCCCCGGCCTGCAGCAGATCTTCGGAATGGCCGAAGGGATGCTGAATTTCACCCGGCCCGGTGACCCGGTAGACGTGGTGGAGAACACCCAGGGCCGGCCGATGTCTCCGCACGACGAGATGCGGGTGGTCGACGAGGACGGCCACGAGGTCGCGTCCGGCCGCGAAGGTGAGCTGCTGGTCCGCGGCCCGTACACGTTCAACGGCTACTACCGCGCCGAGGAGGCCAACGCACGCTCGTTCAGTCCCGACGGGTTCTTCCGCACCGGCGACCGGGTCCGGATCTTCACCGACGGGCCACGGGCCGGCTACGTGGAGGTGACCGGGCGCATCAAGGACGTCATCCACCGCGGCGGTGAGACGGTGTCAGCCACGGACCTCGAAGACCACCTGCTGGCCCACCCCGCGGTGTACGCGGCTGCCGCGGTGGCGTTGCCCGACGAGTATCTCGGCGAGAAGATATGCGCTGCAGTGGTTTTCAAGGGCGCACCGGTCAGCCTGGTTCAGCTCAACGAATTCCTGGACCAACGTGGCGCATCCGCCCACGCCAGGCCCGACGTTCTAGTCCCGATGCCGACCTTGCCCACCACGGCGGTGGGCAAGGTCGACAAGAAGAAGCTCGTCGCCACGATCACCGGGTGAGGCCGCCTAACCGCCCGCCGAAACCTCG